>JAENWE010000115.1 GCA_016650185.1 Vicinamibacteria bacterium
CGAAAAACGAACGACTGCTTCCCTTCATCGCCGTCAAGGTCCGCTTTGAGCGAGCCGTCGTCGGTGATCGAGTAGCGGATCCGCTTCGGATGATCGTGGGTCGGATTCTCGAAGGTGGCGGATTTTCCCTCTGACGCGCTCAGTTTGAATTCGGTCTTCGGCCGGCCTCCGGGCTGCGCCACATAGTAGACGCCGTCCTTTCGGAACTCCACGCGAAGGAATTCGAACGCGATCGCGCGGTCCCCCTTGATCGTGCGCGACACCCCGAGCATGAGTCCCCCGGCCTCCTCCGTCCAGCGCTCCTCGAATGTCATCCCGGGGGCTCGACCTTCCCAGGAACCCTTCATGAACGCCAGATCGGCAGGCCCGGCGGCGGCGAGGAGGGCAACAGCAAGAGTGGCGATCATCGAAATCTCCCATGGTGTTCGCGACCCCGATGGTCGCGAGAGCAAACGCTATCGTGGCCCGGCGCGAGCCGTCTTGGACGAAACGGACAGAAAGAAGGCGGTCAGGGGATCGTCGTCCTCCACAATGTCTCGCGGCTTGACGCCCGTGAATGCTCGGAAGTCTCGATTGAAGTGCGCCTGATCGTAGTAGCCGCATTCGAGGGCCACGTCTGACCAGACCGCGCCATCCCGCTCCTGACGCTCCTCGAAGACTCGCTGAAAGCGAACCAGTCGGCTGAACCGTTTCGGCCCCAGGCCGACCGCGGCCTCAAAGCGACGTCGAAATTGGCGTTCGCTCAGGCTGAAACGGCGAGCGACGGCATCGACGTCGATGGGGCTGGAGGGGTCCGAGAGCTGGAAGGCGGCCCTCGACATCGCGGGATCGCCTGGAAGTTGGCGGCGGCCAAGGAAGGCCTCGAGGATCGCCGCCATCTTTTCTGGCGTCTTCGCCGATTTGAGGCGTCGGACCAGGGGGCCCAGGTCTTCACCGATGGCCGGCTCGAGCGGCGTAATGTGGCCTCTGAACCGACTCAGGTCGCCCGCCACGAAAGCGGCGAGGCCGGCCGGATGGAAATGAACGCCCACCGTCTCAATCCGTCCGCTTGGTTGGACATCGACGCGGCGCTCCATCTGACCCACGAGCAGGAGATGGGACTGCGTTCGCCAACCGCCGTCGAGCCGTCTCTCCCGAAACGGGTCGCCGAGTTGAAAGACGAACTCCATGCAGCCGTCAGGGAGAATGCGATGCCCCTCGGGCATCGCATCTGGGCCAGGGCCGCGCATGAACCAGAAATTCCCGACGTTTTCGGCAAGCTCTTTGGAGGGGGCCAGTCGCAGGAATGACAGTGTCATGGCGACGGCATTTCCAGAACGCTCCTGCCCGGATTGTGGTTCGGCGTCAGAGGACGCCCAGTTCCAGCGCCTTCAACACCGCGCGAGTGCGGTCGCGAACGCCCAGCTTCGAGAGGATGCTCGAGGTCTGATTCTTGACCGTGCCTTCCGCGGTGCCGGACGCTTCGGCGATCTCGCGGTTGGAGAAGCCACCGGCGATCAGTCGGAGCACCTCGCGCTCGCGCGGAGTGAGTCGGTCCGGCATCTCGGCGCTGTCGAACTTGGTCGGTTCCTTCTCCAGGCCCCGAAGGACGCGCTCCGTGACCGCGGGCAGAATGAGAGAACCGCCTGCCGCCACCGTGCGAACGGCGCTCTCGAGATCGAGACCCAGTGCGGTGAGGTGATGTCCCAATGAATCATGGAGTTCTCGGGCAATGCGAAGCCGCTCGGCCTCGCGGGTCGTCTCCGCCAGGCGCTCCTGCATCGCTTCAAGACGACCCTTGGCCCCGGCCAATTCCTCTCGCGCTCGTCTTTCGCTCTCGGCGAGCGAAGCGGCGCCCACCGCGAAGAGCTGAAAGGCAAGGTAGGCAAGCATCGGTACTGCGGCCCGAAGGAAACCGCCCCGGGCCAATGCCGGAAGAAAGGCAAGGCCCGTCTGGACCGTGACTCCAATCAGACAGTTGCGTATCGAAAACACGGCCGGCGCCTGTCCCGCGATCATCACAAGCAGCGCGACCTCGATGCCCTCGCCTCCCGGCGCCCATACCGCCGGACATTCGGGTTGGTCGCCCGCTCTCAGACCTCAAGCACCGGGCCGCAGCCGCCGCTCTTGTCCGAGGCGGCGTGAGCGGCTGGCTCAGCGATCAGCGGGCTTCAG
>JAENWE010000116.1 GCA_016650185.1 Vicinamibacteria bacterium
CCGTGCCCTTCGCCCTGCTGGCCATCTTCATGTTCAACCAGTCGATCAACATCTACTCGGCTCTCGGCATCATGGTGCTGTTCGGGGTGGTGAAGAAGAACGGCATTCTGCAGATCGACCACACCAACAACCTGCGCGCCCGCGGGATGGACCGCGCCACCGCCATCCTGCAAGCGAACCGCGACCGCCTGCGGCCCATCCTGATGACCACCCTGGCCTTCGTGGCCGGCATGCTGCCCCTCGCCATCTCGAGCGGCGCGGGCTCGGCCACCAACCGCTCGATCGCGGTGGTCATCATCGGGGGCCAGACCTTCGCGTTGCTCCTGACCCTGCTTGCGATCCCCGTCCTCTACGCTCTCTTCGACGACTGGACGATGGCCCTGGAGCGCGTCCTCCGGCGGAGCCAGCCGGAAGCGGAACCGGCCACCGCCGCGTAGAACCGCGATCAGTCAAAGGACCATCCCACCGCCGCGCCCGACCCCTCGGGCCCCAAGGGAGAAGCGGTTCTGCCACGCTTCGAACTTCGGGTCCATCGCGTCGAGTTCGTGGTGGAATCGGATCCTTGCTCTGCGATTCCCACCCGACGGGGGGGCTTGCAGGCCGTCGAGGGCTCGCGGCGCTACGGCTGAAGGAGTTTGACCATCCAGCCGTTTCCGGCTCGGGTGTACAGCTCGCGTTCGTGCATCCGATTCTCTTTGCCGAACCAGAACTCGATCGATTCGGGCGTGATCCGATAGCCGCCCCAGTGAGCGGGACGCGGGACCTCGTGGCCCTGGAATCGGGTCTCAACCTCCGCGAATTTGCCGGAGAGATCCTCGGCGGAGTCGATCTCCCGCGATTGGTCGGAAGACCAGGCCCCGAGCCGGTGCCCGAATGGGCGGGACTCGAAGTACGCGTCCGACTCCTCGGCGCTGACCCTGTCCACCGTTCCTTCGACTCGTATCTGGACGTACATCCCCGGCCAATAGAAGGTCATGGCGGCCTGCGAGTTGGACTCGAGTTCCGTGGCCTTTCGGCTTTGATAGTTCGTGTAGAACACAAAGCCCCGGATGTCGACGCCTTTCAACAGAACGAAGCGCAGCGAAGGCCGCCCGTGCATGGTAGACGTGGCCAGGGCGACCGCGGTCGCATCGTTGGCCTCTTCCGCCTGGGCTCGGACGAACATTTCCTGAAAGCGGATGAGCGGCTCATCGAGGGGGGCGATACGGGCTGTCATAGGCTCCAGTATCTCGCACTCCTGCACATTTCCGGCCCGGTCACAATTCGGATCACTCTCCGCTCTCCGCAAGGGTCCCTAAGACCTTGGGCTCGAGCCGACTAGAATCGCTCCCCATGGCCGCTCCCCGCAAGAGAACTCTGACTCGAAAGCCGAAGGATGGCGCTTTGGCGCCGCCGGCCGAGCCGCCCAAGCCCTTCGCTGCCCTGGATCTTGGCGCCTCTTCGGTGCGTCTGGTCATCGCCGAAGGGGAGGGGGACGCGATGCGCATCGTCGAAGAGGCCTCCCGCGCTGTTCTCCTGGGCAAGGACACCTTCACCAGTGGCCGCATCGGGCAGGCCACCGTCGAAGGGGTTCTGCAGGCCATCGAGGGATTTCGGACCATCATGGACACCTTCGGCGTGGTCCGATACCGCGCCGTGGCCACGTCCGCCCTTCGCGAGGCCACCAACCGCGACACCGTGCTCGACCGCATCCGGGTGCGCACTGGAATCGATGTCGAGGTTATCGACGGCTCGGAAGAGAACCGCCTTACGTACCTCGCGGTGCGTGAGTCCCTCAAGTCTCTGCCCGAGATTGGGGCCGAAACCGGCCTGGTGGCCGAGGTGGGGGGAGGCAGCGCGGATCTGTCGACGCTCCACCAGGGCGAGCCCGCCCACTCGGGCACCTACGCCATCGGTTCCATAAGGCTCCGGCAGAGTTTCGCGGCCTTTCAGGGCACTCCCGGCCACTTCCAGAAGCTCATTCTTCGACACATCAAGAACGTCGTCGTCGACATTCGTCGAGAGCTTCCCTTCGACGACGTCAAGCATTTTATCGCCCTGGGAGCGGACGCCCGGCTCGTCGCCCGGGTCCTGACCGGGTCAGAGCCAGAGCCTTTGGCGGCCATTCCTCGCGAGGCCTTCCTCAAAGTCTGCGGCGAGATCGCCTCTCTCGACGTCGACACGATCCTAAGCACGTATGCCCTGTCCATGGCCGACGCCGAAACCCTTGCTCCGGCACTGCTCGTCTACTCCGAGCTCGTCCGCGCCACCAAAGCCGCGACGATCACCATCTCCAACGCCACGCTCCGGCACGGACTGATCTTCGATCTCGCCCGCTCGGAAGGGGGGCTCGGGCTGGAAGTCTTCTCCCGGCAGGTTCTCTCGAGCGCCTGCGCGGTCGGAGAGAAGTATCACTATGACGCGAAACACGCGCGGCATATTGCCAATCTGGCCCTTCGCCTCTTTGACGAATTGAAGCTCGAGCACGGCCTGGATCTGCGCGACCGGCTGCTGCTCGAGGTGGCGGCCATCCTCCACGATATCGGGCTCTTCGTGAACATCCGCGCCCACCACAAGCATTCTCAGTACCTCATCTCCGTGGCCGAGATCTTCGGTATGTCGCGGGAAGACCTGCTGGTGGTGTCGAACATAGCCCGCT
The DNA here is from genome assembly GCA_016650185.1 of Vicinamibacteria bacterium. Classification (GTDB taxonomy): domain Bacteria; phylum Acidobacteriota; class Vicinamibacteria; order Fen-336; family JAGNNV01; genus JAGNNV01. The sequence goes on from JAENWE010000116.1 coordinate 2,639, forward strand.
ATCACCGGAGGGGCCTGCCCCAGCGCTCACATATTCCCTACATGGCCCTCGACCGCGACGCCAAGATCGTGGTCAACAAGCTCGCTTCCATCTTGCGGGTGGCCAACGCTCTCGATGCGGACCACCAGCAGAAAGTGAAGAACATCAGGGTCCGGCCGGAAGGAGGCCTGATCGCCTTCGAGGTTGAAGGGGCGGGCGACCTGACCATGGAACGTCTGGCTCTTCTGGCCCGCAGCGATTTTTTCCAGGATGCTTTTGGTCGACGCGTGATCTTTCGTGAGATCACGAAAGGCGAGTTCTGATGAAATCCAAGTCAAAACGCAAAGCGCAGGATCCGGAAATATTCCTGAATCGCGAGTTGTCGTGGTTGTCCTTCAATTCCCGGGTGCTCGAAGAAGCCGAAGACGGCGCGACCCCTCTGGCCGAACGGGCCAAGTTCATGGCCATCGTGACCAACAACCTGGATGAGTTCTTCATGGTCAGGGTGGCCTCTCTCCAGAATGCCATCGCCGAAGGCGATGCCGCGCCCGACGCCACCGGCCTTTCGCCGGCCCAGCAGCTCGCGATGGTCAAGGAAGGGGCGTCCCAGCAACTGAAGCGCCTCCACGAACTCTCCGAGCGCGATGTTCTGCCCGGGCTTGACGCGATCGGAATTCGCATCGTCGACTTTGGCGATCTCGATCCGGCTTTGCGGCCGGGGGTGATCCGATTTTTCAAAGATGAAGTGCAGCCGGTCATCACGCCCCTGGGCATCGACACCGCGCGACCGTTCCCGATGCTTCCCTCCCTCGCCTTGAACCTGGCGGTCCTCTTTGAACCGGACCAGGCCGGAGAAGGTCCCAGGCTCGGTGTTGTCCCCGTGCCATCGGTTCTCCCCCGGCTCGTTCGGGTGCCCGGCGCCGACTCGACCTACGTCAGGCTGGAGACGGTGGTGCTCTCTCAGTTGAGTTCCCTGTTTCCGGGTCAGGTGGTCCGGGACGTCGCCGCCTTCCGGGTACTCCGCGACGCGGAGC
>JAENWE010000117.1 GCA_016650185.1 Vicinamibacteria bacterium
AGAGCGGAGACGGCCACGATCCAGGGAAAGGGAGCGCGAAACGCGAACGCGGCCAAGAGCGCCATCGCCGCGAGCCAGCCGTGGGCTCTTGAGGTCACGCGCTTCCCCGCCATGCGAAGCGCGGCATCCACGATGATCGCGACCACCACCGGACGCAGACCGTGGAGCACCGCGGTGACAATGGGAAGACTTCCATATTCGGCTCGGAGGAATGACAGCCCCAGCAGCAGGACGGAAGCGGGTAGAAAGAAAAGGATGCCCGCGCTGAGCGATCCGATCCACCCATGAAGCGAACCGCCAATGTAGGTTGCGAGTTGCTGCGCCTCGGGCCCGGGCAAGAAGGTGCAAAAGGCAAGGCCGCTCGCGAACCGCTCCTCGCTCATCCACTTGCGTCTCTCCACCACCTCGCGGTGAAGGACGGCGATCTGCCCCGCCGGCCCTCCGAAGGAAATGAAACCGAGGCGAAACCAGAAGCGCAACGCTTCCCGAAAGCTCGGCACCGAAATCTGGGCATCCGTCATTGGTAAAGATCCGGATCCCAGATGTGCGTCTCCTGGCGTCCTTCTCGTGACCAGAGATAGAGGGCGTCGTACATGATCATCCCGTGTCGCAGCACTTCATGATCGTCGGCCGATAGACGGGAGAGTCCGAGGGCGAGGGCCAGCAAGCCGGCGGCCTCGGGCGCCAGGTTGAGATGCCCGGTGTCAGCGCCTCGAATGATCACGGCCAGGCTCGCGAGAGCCGGGTCATCCAGGCGAAAAGTCTTCACGAAGGCGTCGAAGCTGCAGTGGTCGCCCTCGTGCGAGAAAGTCACGTCTGGAATATCGAAGGGAATGGCACGCTCCGCTTTCGCCATCCGCTTCACATCGTTGGCGTTGACATAGCGGAACGAAGCGTCGCGATCGACGAAACGCGAGATCAGCCAGGGACAAGCCACGCGGTCGATCTTGGGTCTCTCGCGCGTGACCCAGAGGGTGGAGCCGCCCTGGGGCTTTGGGAGCAGCGATCCCCCTGAGGCCATCCAGCCTTGGAGGCCGCCCTCAAGAACTCGAACGGGCGCGCCCGGAGACGCCATGGCGGTGGCGACCTCCGGGCTTGTGGCCCGGCCATCGTCGCAGTACAGAACGATCTCGCGGTCTCGAGGAAGCTCCTTGGAACAGACTTCACCGTTTCCAGGCGGCCGCCGGAGCGCCCCGAAAATGAACGTCCCGGCCTCTCGGAAGGCGGGCGACGGGCGCACGTCGATCACGACGGGACCGGCGGGGGACTGGAGCCTTTGTACAAGCTCGGCAGAAGACACAGTGGACGCGTTCATGGCGTTCTCCTTGAAGAGTGTTGCCGCAGAACTTGGACGCGTCCGCGTCTAATATCCCACTCGAGCTATTCGGATGGGCAGGGAGCCTGCATGTCCCAGGAAGGAATGTAAGAGATCCAGGCTCCACATGTCAATGACATTCGCGCCCGTGCAGGAAACTGAATAGGGGTGGGATCTTGACTGGTCAGGCAGGATCCCATGATGGGCCAGCCGTGACTCCAGCAAGCGCGGCCAGCCTTCGCAGGCGATTCGCGAGAACGGCGTCGCGCCATCGGTAGAGGTCCGCTTCTGGAACCCCTTCTCGGCGAGAAAGCAGCCCGGGCGGAGCGCCGCGAATCATCTCGTCCGCGATGAGGGTCTGCCGATCGGACATCCGAAGCGTCGGCGGTTCCGCGGGCACATCAAGGACGTGCCGGGCCAGAGGCTCGGGAACCGAAAAGGGGCTGTTGGCGTAGACGAGAAGACGCACGAACTCGCGGCGAGGATCATTGAATGCGCGCCGGCCATGAAGCAATCGGTGGTTGTTCGCGACCAGAAGATCGCCGCTCGCCGGTCGCACCTCGATCACCGGGGCTCGGGCCAGAAACGGCGCCAGCCGGACGGCCAGTCGATCTACGGCCAGCGCCGAATGGGTGAAGACAACGTGGCCCCCGCGGCGCGACACCGTGGGGCCGTGGACGTCTCCAAACAGGAACGGCTGGTGTCTATCGACCTCGAAGAGGGCCGCGTACAGCTCAGCATCTGCTCGCTCAACCGCGTCGAGAACCGCCCAGGTATCACAGAACAGGCTCTCGCCGCCTGATTCCGCCGGCTTCACGCAGAGCATGAGCTGAAACATGGGAGGTACGCCCAGCGCGAGTTGGCTGTCGGTATGAAACGGAGTCACCATCATCGAGGAGGCGAAGGAACGCCCATTCGATATGGGCCTGATGGGCTGGCGCTCCACGAGGGCGGGGCGCTCGCCGAGGATCCGGGCCGCGAATCCCCAAGGATCATCATTCGCTTCGTCAAACGAAAAAACGCCCGGCACCAGGGTGTAGCCCAAAGAGGCGAGCTGGTCCCTCATATGGGGGCCAGTGATTCAGTGCGGAATCCGGCCTGCAGGAGACCCCGCGGCGCCGGGATGACACGCAGAAGCGGCTGGCCCTTAAGGATGTGAATCGCACTCCCCTCTCGAATGACCCGGAACACTGCGGGCGTCGCGAAAAACGAATCGGTCGAGACGACCCCGCGCAGAATGTCGTAGCCGTCACCGTGAATGCCGTCGAGAACGGACGACCAGCCCACGGGGGTTCGCGTGAACGCCCACGGCTTCACGAAGAAATGGGGATCGCCGGGCGGGTGGGGCGTGAAGAACTTCGTCAGGTACCAAAGCGCGCCCCGGTGGAGGGAAAGGAAATCCTGGGCCCCCATGGCCTCCTTGAAGGTGTGTTTCACCGCCACGGCGGCCTTGGCCACCTGGTCCTTGTCCACATCGATGGCCAGAGTGTGGCCGTCGAAGAGGGCGGTGAAGGTGAACGGGCTCCGGAATACGGCGCTGTCGAGCAACGGAGCGGAACCCTCAGGTGCTTTGGTGAACGGACCGGCCGCCACGACACTCCAGTCGACAGGGCCTGCTTCGACGATTTCGGCTGACACGACGGTAGTCTTCGTCGGCGGCGGCTTCTCGTGCGCGACCTGGCGTCTGTACTTCAATGAGACTTCGGATTTCTTCGTGTCGAAATAGGCTTGGTCGTAAAACGTGACGTGAGCCTCCGCAACCTCGGGCGCGTCGCGCAGGGCCCGACGCCTGATGCCCACGCCCGCTTGGAGCGGTCCGACGCAGGCCACCTCCCCCAGGAGCGTGGCCTCTCCGGGCACATGGATCGACAGAACCAGCGGAACAAAGCCGGCGGCGGCGGGAATCCATTCCTCGTCTACCTCAATCGACGTGTTCCGTCGGTTCGCGGCGCTGGTGACCCGAAGGAGAACGCCTGGCTCGGGCTTTAGAAGGAGTCCGGTGAAGAGCCTGATTCGCGAGTTCTTTCCAACGGACACCACGCTTTGAACCGAAGGCGCCCTGGGATCGTTCCGGTTGAGGAGGCCCAAAGCGTAGAGACGGGGCACGTTGGCGAAGCGCTCGCGTTCCACGCTCTCCAGATCGGCCTGAATCTTCAGGCCGGCGAAGCCGCGCCGAACACGCACCTCTCGGGTGAGCGTCACCTGGAAGCCGTAGGCGTTCCCCTGCAGCAGAGGGACGCACCCCTGGGCCACGCGTAGGGGCACGGCGCCGTCGAACGTCGGGCTCCGCTTCGTCAGTCGCGCGAAGCCGCCCAGAACGTCGAGGGCGGTAAACGCGATCTCATCCGCCACATCCGCCGCCTCCGCCGCATCCGCCGCCACCCCCGCAACCTCCTCCGCCACCGCAGCTGGAACTCGAGCACGACGTTCCAGATTGTTGAGGGGATACCCTCGGGGTCAGATCCGGGACGAGGGCGGCGAAAAGGGGGAGGGCCACCATCGCCCCGATGCCTCCCAGAGCCACGGTCAGGGCGACGTCTTTCGCTCCTCGCCGCCGACCTGAGCCCACATCGGCGCGCAGGGAATGGGTCGCGCTCTCCAGCCACTTGAGGTAGTCCTTCCTGAGCGTCGACGCCTCACCCACAACCCTCATCCCAAGGAGAACCACGAAGAAGACTCCGATTTCCACGACGAGATAGGTCGCCGGACGACCGAGCTCGATCGCGCGGATCAGGCGGATGACACCAACCGCGAGGATGAGCATCCCCGCGAGGCTCACAAAAAGGCGGATCTTCGCCTGAGCGGCGGCCGAGCGAACGAAGCCGCCCGCCTGGAGGCTCGTCTCGATCTCGGGAGCCAGCTCACCGGCCTCGGCCTTGGCGAGAGTGAGCAGGGTGAGGGTGCTGAGCGTTCCGCCGTCTTTCGGCAAGACCTTCCCGTCGGCGTCCTTCGCCGACGACGCCTCCGTTTCTTTGGCGATTCGTCTAAAGAACGACAAAGGGACCCGGTCGGTCGGACCCTGGGTTGAGCAGATGAACGTCTTGGAGGCCGCGGTTACAGGTTGGAGCCAACCATCGGCGACCGCTTCCGAAATCAGGGTATTCGCCAGCGCGGTTTCGCCTCCCTGGAGGTGGGCGATGGCGTAGGTATCGGCGGCGCGAGGGACAACACCGATCCTGAGCCGAGCCATCGAGGCTCTCCCCGCCTCCCTTCCCTCATCGGCGTCAGAAGCGTCCACGGCCCGGGAGACCATCGTTTTAGAGATGCCCAGGAGGATGAAGCCCACCACACCGAAAACGAAATAGAAGAGCAGAAAATCCGGGCCTGAAGCCATGTTGAAGGGGAAAAAATCGACGAGGGCCGCCATCACTTCGCCTCGATCCGGTCCGTGGCCTCGATCGCGGCGTCGATCAACGCGCGAAAGGCAGCGTGAGCAGCGGCCGGATTGGTCCGAACGTCCTTCAGTGGAGCGGTGACCACTCCGGCTTTCTTACCGAAGGCGTCGAGAACCGCCTCCACCGACTCCCCGCATGAAGTTCCCTGGAGAGTGAGGAGCGCGTGGAGAGGCGAGCGGATCTGGGTCACCTTGCGGGACACGAAACGGGCGAGGGCTTCGTCCTCCCCGCGGGCATCCACCACGGCTCGATGCATCCGGATTTTCGCCTCGCGCAATTCCTGCTCGATGCGCAGGCGCCGATGCGTGTCGGTGACGCTCACGTCCTTCCAAACGTCCGTTCCCGACAGGAGCGCATGGCAGGACTTGATGTCGTCGTAGAAGAGAGGAAAGACATCGCTGGCCGGAGCGAGGTCATTGAGCCTCAGAACCATGGCTTCGGCGCGGACTGCGTGGTTGGCGAGCATGAGCGGCTCGGAGAGTGCGGTGAGCCTCTCGTGCGCGGTGTCATGCAGGACAACCACCAGGTCGACGTCACTCGTTCCTTCGACGAAACCGCCGCGTACCGCGCTGCCATAAACACAAAGCGATGCCAGGTTGGAGCCGCAGGCCCCCTCCAGACTCCTGGTCAGCGTGTCGAGATGCTCTTTCACTCGAGCCGGAACATTCAAAGAGCGTGTCATCGGGACCTCCAGTCCAGAAAGCGGGTGCGAGCGGTGCGGCCAAGACCTTTCAGAGCCCACACCGAACCCTCGGATGACAGGCTCTCCCGCCCCACGAAGGGAAGGAGACGCGGCCGGTTGCGAGCGTTGAACCGCGACCGCAGTTCCAGCCGGTCCCGACGCGCGCGGGACGAGAAGCGCTCATCGTCCGCGGCCAGATCGGCCAGGAGCTTCGCGTCCGCAATGCCGACGGATTCGTCGGTCCGTGGCGAGACTCTTATGGCGGCGAGAGCGGTGTCACGAAATGCCGGCCCCGCCTGCATCATTCGGGGGAGGAGCGGCAAGGCGTCGTCCAGCCGCTTCTGTTCGAGGATGAGCCTCGTTCGCGCGATGGCTTCGGGCGCGTACGGCGCGGTCGAGACCGAAGGGGACTCATCCGTGAGAAGGATCGCGAGCTCGTCCTGACGAGCGGCCATGGATTCGCTGAGC
>JAENWE010000118.1 GCA_016650185.1 Vicinamibacteria bacterium
AACCACCATCACCGAGGTGCCCCACATGAAGGCCCAGTACTCGGCCTTCTCGGCGTAGTTGAACATGGAGAACGTGGGTCTCCTGGCCAGGCGGCCGAGGTTGTAGCGCAGCATGCCCAGGAGGTCGGTGGCATCCTTGAAACGGGGCCACATCTGACGAAGGATCACGCGGTCCTTGGGCGCCAGGATCAGGTGGAGGACGTGGTAGGCGAAAGCCAGGATCATGAGCACGGCCGAGAGGCGATGCAGGCCTCCGCGCAGCGCGAAGCCGCTTTCCCAGCCGAGCAGCGGCGCCGCCCACCAGGCCTCCGGGTATTTGAGCGCGAAGCCGGTGATGACCAGGAGGGGGAAGCTCACGATGACCAGCGCGTGAGCGATCCGGAAGTGCAGGTTCATGCGCAGCACCTGATCGGGGCTGGCGCTTCGCGTGGTCCCGCGCCACAGCTTGCCGACGAAGTCGATCAGGTTATGCAGGACCATGAACCCCAGGGTGAGGGGAATCAGAATCAGATAGGTGACACGGATGAAGCGCACCACGACGTGCTCGTTGCCGCCCGCGGTTTTCACGTGAATGGATCCGATGGCGAATCGCCCCCCCGCTCCGGGGTGGCACGCCCCGCATGTCTTGGCCAGGTTCTGGGGATTGATCGTCGAGCGCGGGTCGGTGGAGCGGAGGATGTTGTGGATACCATGGCAGGAGGCGCAGTTGGCGACGGTCTGTTTGCCCGAACGCTGGGCGAGGCCGTGGTAGGAATCCTGGTAGGCGGGGACGTTGTCCCTGGGGAGGTTATAGCGCTCGGCCAGACGCTCATCGGCATGGCAGCGCCCGCAGGTCACGGTGGACACCCGCGCCGGGTTGACCAGCGAATTCGGCTCGCTCGGGGCCAGCAGGGCGTGCTCGCCGTGACAATCGGTGCAGACCGGCGATGCCATCACCCCCGCCGCCACCGCCTGGCCGTGAACGCTGTCCGCATAGATGGTGGCGATTTTCTTGTGACAGGACCCGCAGGTTTCCGGCACCTTCCAGTGGTTGGTCTTCGAGGAGGGGTTCCGGGTGAGGAGAATGTGGTGGCTGCCGTGACAGTCGGAACAGGAGGCCGCGTCCTGGCTTCCGCTCGCCACCGCGCGGCCGTGGACGCTCAGCCGATAGGCTTCGACGGGGCGGGCGAAGGGAATCTTGTGACGAGCCAGGAAGTCTGGATTGCTGTGGCAGGAGCCGCAGGTGGCGGCGAGGTTCATCTTGGCCACCATGGAGGCCGGATCACCGCGGGGGAGGATCTGATGGGCGGGTCCATGACAGGAGACGCAATCGGGGCCGTCGGGGCCCGCGGTGACCCGCGCGTGGACGCTCTCGGTCAGCTCTCTGGGCGCGTCCTCATGGCACGACCCGCAATCGACCTTCTCGAGCTTGGCGGCATGGGGGAAGTCCGCGGCGGCGGCCATGTCGATATGGCAGTCGATGCAGGCCATCGGGCCATGCACGGACTTCGCGAAGGGCTCCGGCAAAACCGCTACCGGCGAGCCGCTTTCCCGCGTGGTCTCGGGGTCCGAGTGGCAGGCCAGACAGTCGTCGTTTGACGGCGCCTTTGCCTTCTGGGCCGCCCTGGCTTCGGCGCCGGACAGAGCGAGGAGGCTCAGTGTGAGTGCGATGGCCGACGGTTGAAAGACAAGGCTCAAGGCACGGGTGGGCGAGCGTTCCCTGCTCATGAAGTTCCTGCTTTTTGTTCCCTTGAAACAAGAACGGCGCCGCGATTGAAGCAGCGCCGTTCACGGTTAACGGACGGATGTCGCTACTTCTTTTCTTCTACGAATTCCTTGAGCCAGGCCACATCGACTTCCTTGGCCTTCTTCGCTTCCTTCATCTTCATGAGGAAATCGCCACGCTCGTTGTAGGTGGCCGCGCCTTTCTTCGGCATCTTCTCAGCGTGACAGTAGAGGCAGTTGGCCGCGGGGAAGCCAGCTTCCTTGGCCTTCTTCTGAAGGGGCATGGTGGCATGACTGAAGGTGGCGCCCGCGAGAAGGACGCTGGCGGTGAGGACGGCTGCGAGAGGCTTATTCATGGTCTTTCATTCCTTGTTGGTGCTGGGGGGCGCCCCGGCCCCTACTTCTTGGTTTCGACGAATTCCTTGAGCCAGGCCACATCGACCTCCTTGACCTTCTTCTCTTCCTTCATCTTGACGAGGAAAGTGCCTCGTTCGTTGTGGGTGACCGACTTCCCCTTGACCGGAAGCTTCTCGTTGTGGCAGTAGAGACAGTTGGTCGCCGGGTACTTTGCCGCCTTGGCCTCCTTCTGGATCTTCAAGGTGGCGTGGGAGGGGGCCGCGCTCATGAGGAGAGCGCAGGCGGCGAGGATTCCGACGAGGGGCTTGTTCATAGGTTCATTCGTCCTTTGGGTTCAGGGGTGTGGGAACAGAAGGGAAACGACTTCGAGCACTCTCACCAATGGTAGGTGACACGGACATACGCGACCTTCGCGGTGTAGTTCCCGTCGTTCGCGGCGAGGAAGAACGAGGCCGGGATGTAGTTGGTGATACCGGTGGACTGGGCATCGTCGACCTTATAGTCCTCGACCCAGCCACCCAGAGAAAGGGCCCAGTCCGGCGCGAACTGATACTTGGCTTCGGCCGAGAAGGTGCCGATCTTGGTGTCGTCGAACAGCGCGATGTCCTTGGTCCCGCCGATGCTGGTGCGCGCGCGCCCGGGCCCACCGAGGGGATCCGTGAAGATCGCGTTGTTCCCGTTGACCTTCTGGTAGCTTCCCCGAAGATTCAGGAACCACTTGTCGGGCACCAGGGTGAACTCGGCCCCGATACCCCCGGAGTTGGTCTTGTCGGCGACCGTGGACGTCCAGTCGTCGATCGGGTCGTTGGACACCGTGGCTCCGCTCTGACGGCCCACCTGGAAGTTGTCGAGCTTCTCGTAGGTGTAGAAGGCGTAGAGGTTCGCGTTCTCGCTGGCCGTGAAGTCAAGATCGACGGACACGGTGTCGAACTTGGCGTTGAGGAGACCGAAAAGGCTTTCCTTATAGTCGTCCTTGGTCCGCAGATAGCCGACCGAGAGGGTCACCTTGTCGTTGGGTGAAAGCGAAGCCTGGGCGCCGATCCGTTCGATGTCCTTCTTGGACTGGTCATAGCGAAGATTGCAGACCGTGCCGGGGCACAGAGGCCGGCCGTTGGTCTGAAGAGTGGTAGGAGCCACGGCCAGGAGGTTCGCTGGTTCCCCCGGCTGCTGGAAGGAGGCGTCCTCGGACTTTTCGATCTCGAGACCGTCGAAGTCACGGCTCGCCTTCTCGTAGCTGCCGCGGAAGACCAGCCAGTCGGAGGTGTGAAGAACGGCGGCGATGCTGGCCCCGGTCTCCTTGGTGTCCTCGGTCTCCCGGAAGGTCCGCTCCATCTTGATGTGCTTGAGACCGGCCTGCAAGGAAAGGTCGCCGAAGCGGTAACCGACGTTGGCGTCGAACTGATCGTTCTTGTAGCCATAGGGCACGCTGATCCTGGGAAGGTCCTCCCACACTCCGTCGAAGCGCACGTAGCCGGGGAACGACAGACGCGGCGTCTTGTTGTCCATCTCATACGAACGGAAGCGCGCACTCAGGGACAGGTCGTTCACCGGTTGCGAGGTGAAGAACAGATTGAAGGACGTGATGTCCGCCTTGCCGTCCAGACGGCTCGTGGGAAGGGTTCCCACGTCGCTGGCCCGCAGCGGGGATACGATCGCGGTGTTCGTGGTGTAGGCGAGAAACGGAGACTCGTTCTGCTTCCACTGACCCAATGAGGCATCGGCGGAGAGCCGGGTGC
>JAENWE010000119.1 GCA_016650185.1 Vicinamibacteria bacterium
GGCCCAGACCTACAACACCGCCATCCTCAGGATGCCGGCGCGACTCTTCGCGGGATTCTTCGGCATGACCCAGAAGCCCTACTTCCAGGCGGTCACGGGAAGCGAGAAGCCTCCGCCCGTCAAGTTCGACTTCGGAGCGGCGCCCGCCGCCACGCCCGTAAAGTAGTTCGTTGGCCCGGGCCGGCTGGATCCATGCGCCTGCCCGCCGGGCGAGGCTGGGACTGCTTCTTCTTGCCGTCTCTCCGTTTCAGGTCTTTGCGCAGCCTCAGGTTCCGCCGCCGCCTGCGAACTTTTTCACCGATGTCACCGGAGCGGTGCCCGCCGGCGAGGCTTATCAGATCGAACAGAAGCTGGGCGAGTTTCAGCGGACGTCCTCGAACCAGATTCTGGTCGTGGTCGCCGACCGCCTGCCCGAGGGCTACGCATCCCTTGAGGAATACACCAACCGGACCGCAGAAGCCTGGAGGGTCGGGGATAAGACTCGCGACAACGGAGCGGTCCTGTTCGTCTTCGTCGGAGATCGGAAGGTTCGAATTGAAGTCGGCTACGGCCTCGAGGGCGCCCTTCCCGACGCTCTCGCCTCACGCATTATCAACGACGAGATCACGCCCCGGTTCCGGGAGGGCAAGTACGGAGAGGGACTCATTGCCGGTGTGGACGCCATCATTCTGGCCACCAAGGGCGAGTACCAGCCCTCGTCCAAGACGAGATCGTCCGGGGAGAAGCTGCTCATCGTTCTGGTTGTCCTCTTCTTCTTCGCGATCGGCGTCTTCTTTCCTCTCTGGCGCGAAATCATGTCCATTCGCAGGCCACGCACCTATTCCGGCCGCGGCGCTTCCGGACGCCGGATCGGCCGCGGCTTTGGGGCGGGCGGTGGAATCGGTGGTGGGTGGTCAGGCGGCGGTGGAGGTTCCTGGGGCGGTGGTGGGGGTGGGGGAGGCTTTTCAGGGGGCGGCGGCTCCTTTGGCGGTGGCGGCGCCTCCGGAAGCTGGTGAGTGTGAGCTATGAGCGCATCCTTCTTCTCGAGAATTGACGAACCGAGAGTCGTGGAGGCCATCCGCCTGGCCGAGCTTCGCTGCCGGGGTGAGATCCGCGTTCACGTGACCGGGAAGCCGGTCAGCGATGTGATCAAAGAGGCGACCGCCACTTTCGAGCGGCTCGGCATGACCGCGACCGCCGAACGGAACGGCGTGCTGATCTTTGTGGCTTCGAGGAGCCAGAAATTCGCGGTTCTGGGCGATTCCGGCATGACCTCCATCGTCGGAACGCACGTCCTGGACGAAATGGCGGCGTCGATGTCGACGGCGTTCCGAGAGGGCCGCTTCACCGATGGTCTGGTGGCCGCGGTGGAAAGAGCGGGAGATCTCCTGGCGGCCCACTTTCCGCGGGTCGAGGGAGTTTCCGACGAGAACGAGCTTTCGAACGACATCAGCCGCGGCTGAGTTCCTCCACGATCGCCTTGGCCGCATCCGCCGGGGAGTCCGCCTCGGTGATCGGCCGTCCCACGACAATGTAATCGCATCCCAGTTTCAGGGCTTCTCGCGGTGTCGTGACTCTGGCCTGGTCGCGTTTCGCCGAACCCTTGGGCCTGATACCGGGCGTCACGATCATCAAATCGTCTCCCACCACATTTCGGATGATCTCGACCTCGTGGGGTGAGCAGACCACTCCGTCGATGCCTGAGGCGCGGGCCAGGCCAACCAGTTGGAGGACGGTCTCGGCCACGGTGCCGCGGGCGCCCGTCTCCTTGAGAGAATCATCGGTCAGCGAGGTCAAAACGGTGATTCCCAGGAGTTGCGTTCCCTCGGCGGGAAGTGCGGACGCCGCTGCCTCGAGCATCGCGCGTCCACCCGAAAGATGAACGGTGACAAAGAAGGCGCCCAGTTGCGAAGCCGATCCCACCGCCTTGGCCACGGTGTTCGGGATGTCGTGAAACTTAAGATCGAGGAAGACCCGACCCCCGCCGGCCACGATCGAGCGCACCACTTCCGGGCCTTCAGACGTGAATAACTCCATGCCGACCTTGAACATTCCGACGTGGGGGCTAAGCTCCTCGACCAGCCTCTCCGCCCTCTCCTTTGAGTCAATGTCGAGGGCGACGATCAGGCGATCCTTGGGGTTCATGTAGTGGCTTCCTGAGTTCTGCGGGGACAATCTGATGATAGCGAGCCTTTGGGGGAATCCCGTCTGGCGTCATCCCGAAGTCAACCTCGTGATTCCAGGATTACTGTCGCCTTCCGGATCATCCTCTTGAGGCCCGGGTCGATGTCCATGGCCAGAGCCTCTTGAACCCTGAACCAGCGGAGCGGTGGTCCTGGCGGCGTGGGGGCGCTGGTCTGCGGGGACTCCACCCGCACCCTCTCGGACGGGTCGGCCACGAACAAATAGCGAAGGTCCAGATGTTCATGCTCGGGGTCCTGCTTGCGGGCCGGGATCTTGTGAATATCAACGTCGAAGGGTCGGGGCGCGGTGGGATGAAGCCTGAGGTCTAGTCCGGTCTCTTCGGCCACCTCCCGGCTGGCGACGTCTTCGCCCCTGGTCTCTCCTCGCTCACCGTGCCCACCGGGCTGTAGCCACCGTTGGAGCTTTTCGTGATGGAGGAGAAGGACGGCCGAGCCATCCTCAGACATGACGAGTCCGGAGCCGGTGCAGTGCCCCTCTCTTATAGTCCGGTCAAACGGGTCAGGATGGGCCCGGGCGAACCGGAGGATCCGGGCCCGGTCCTCCTCCTCCCTCGGTTCCGAGGTTTGGTGGGCCGACAGGATCGCCGCAAGGTTCATGCCTGCGATTGTAATGGCCGCTTCGAAATCGGCCGTCTTGGTGGCAGACTGGACCTGTGGTGACGACCGAGCCGGGTTTTTATGGAGTCAGCTTCTCCCGGGCCGACAAATCCGTTCGACGTTTCACTCGCGAGGATCTCGACCGCGAATTGAACGACGAAGGAGTCTTCTCCTGGATCGATGTCCAGGGCGGAGACATCAGCGTACTCAACGACCTGCTCAAGAGACTCGAGCTGAATCTCCGCCTGGTCTCCCATTTCGATGATCCGGAAATACTCCCTCGTATCGTCGAGCGCTCCGAGTCGCTCGCGTTCTATCTCTACGAGGTCGAGGATCCGGAAAAGCACCTCGATACCAGTCGAGGCATCAGCGCGATCGAACTGGATCGTATGGTCCTGGTCCTCTCGACCGAATACGTGATCACGTACCACCGCCGGCAGATGGACGTGGTCGATGTGGTCAAGGCCAGTTGCGAGCATTCGTTCCGGCTGGCCGGAAAGAGTCCCGCGTTCATCGCCTTCCTGTTCCTCGAACGATGTCTGTACGACTGTGCGCATCTCAATCTCGCCAACGACAACGCCCTGGATGTTCTCGATTCCAAACTGGTTAAAGGTGATTCCGCCTCCGCTCAGCAGGGGCTCGATGAGGTTGCCGGAAACATCCTGACTCTGAAAAAGCTCGCCGCCTCTCTTCATATCGTCTTGATGCTGCTCGGCACCAAACGAAGCCGCTTCGTCAGTCCCGAAGCCAAATCCTCGTTTCAAGAAATCTTGGGGAACGCCCTGGCCATCCGCGGCTCCGTCGACTCATCGCGTGACCTGCTCGACGGCGTGCTGGCCAGCATTCAGGCCGTCTCCGCCAACAAGACCAACGAGGTCATGCGCGTGCTCACCGTCATGTCCGGCATCCTCCTTCCCCTCTCTCTGATCGCCGGGATCTACGGCATGAACTTCGAGAACATGCCCGAGCTGCATCAGCCGCGCGGATACTTCTCGGTTCTCGGAGTCATGGCGATCCTGGCCGTGGTCCTGTTCCTGGCCTTCCGCCGGGTGGGTTTCATAGGTCGTCAGAGGTGACCATGGCCCGCCCTGGCGTTCGTTGTGAGGGTCCCATGCGCGTACTGAACCCTTCGTCCCTCTTCATGAGCGTGGCCCTGGCCGCGGGACCGGCCCTCCAGGCACCCGCCCAGGACGCTGCGCCCGTCATCATCGTAAAGGCCGCCCGCCTCATTGATGGCCGGGGCGGGGCTCCTGTGTCCCCGGCCATGGTCCGCATCGAAGGAGACAGGATCGCCGCCGTGGGCCAGACCCTGCCCGTGCCCGCCGGCGCTCGCGTGATCGATCTCGGGACCGCTACCCTTCTTCCCGGACTGCTCGACCTTCATACTCACATGACGGACCGGTTCGGCGTCCACTGGGAAGAGGCCCTCGTCACCACCACCCCCGCCGACGCGGCTCTGTGGGGCGCGCGGAACGCTCGCGACACGCTCGAAGCGGGGTTCACCACCTGTCGAGAGATGGGGCCGACCTGGCCCTACACCGATGTCGCCCTTAGGAACGCCATTAATGAAGGAGCGGTTCCCGGACCGCGGCTGATGGTGGCCGGAAACTACGTCTCCTCGACCGGGGGTGCTGGAGACGCGCGTCAATTCTCCCCCTACGTCGATGTTCTCATCGTCCGCAATCTGGCCGATGGCCCGGACGAGATTGTGAAGGCGGTGAGGACCAACTTCAAAAACGGCGCCGACTTCATCAAGATCCTGGCCACCGGAGCGGTGCTCTCAAAGGGCATCGAGCCCGGTGCCCAGCAGTATTCGGACGCGGAAATCGGAGCCGCAGTCACCGAGGCCACGCGCTGGGGGCGCCAGGTGGCCGCCCACGCTCACGGCGCCGGTGGGGTCAAGGCCGCCATCCGCGCCGGCGTCCGCACCATCGACCACGGCACCATGATGGACGACGAGGCCATCGAACTCCTGAAGCAGGCGGTCGGCCGCACCTATTTCGTGCCCACCCTCCTGACCGGCGAGTACATCGAAAGCTCGGCCCACATTCCGGAATCCGAAAAGGCCCGGAGTCGCAAGATCCGAGCAAGCGAGACCTGGAGTTTCAAGGCCGCCCTGGCCGCCGGTCTTCCCATGGGTGTGGCCACCGATTCAGGGGTCATTCCTCACGGCAAGAACGCCGGTGAGCTGCGGATCCGCGTCGGGTTGGGCGAGTCGCCCATGAGCGCGATCGTTTCGGCCACGAAACTGAACTCCGAGATCATCGGCTGGCAGGACCGCGTCGGGACCGTGGAGGCGGCGAAATTCGCCGACCTGATCGCGGTCCGAGGGGATCCCCTCAAGGACATCACCGAGCTGGAAAGGGTCGCCTTTGTGATGAAGGGCGGGGCGGTGGTGCGCGACGAACTCTCAACTCGCCGCTGAGACCAACCGTTTCCTGGGGGATCAGGAAACGACGTAGGCCTGGCGCGGACGCCGCGGACGGAGCGCCCGGAACAGGAGCCAAGCTCCGAAAGCCAGGATCGTGACCGGGAAGGCAATGAGAGCGAGCGGGATCATGAGGAGCGTGAACCAGAACATCCCTTTGAAGACGCCCCGGAAAAGGCCCCCCATCACCGCTCCAATGATCTTCAGGGGAATCAGAACCAGGGTGAGAACCAGGGTGAAGACCACTTTCAGCAGAACGAGGGGGATCAGCACCAGCGAGCAAAGGGCGCCGAAACACATCAAGCACAAAACGAATAGCGTGGTCATGGACTTTTCCTTCCTACCCGCGATAACGGACTCTGGGGTCTCCAGGTTCCGTTCCAATCGAAAAAAACCGACGACGTTCCGCCTCGGACCTATGATCCGCTCCCATGGAAGTCACAGTTGCTGTCATTGGCGACCTACGCGAACTGGTGACCCGCGAGTCGCCCTCCGACGATCCCGTGCGGGTGAGCGCTCTGGCCGCCTGGATCTGCGAACGCCTGAATCGGGCCGGCAATCCGATCGCGAGAGCGGTGTCCTGCCCGCCGCGCGGGGATGCGGTCGTCGCGACCTTTGGCGATGACGATCAGGGGGCGGCCAGCACCCTTCTGCTGGGGCACCTCGATACGGTATGGCCGGTGGGCACGCTCGCGGAGATCCCGTTCCACAACGATGGCTCGGTGATCCGAGGTCCGGGCGTCTTTGACATGAAAGCGGGCGCAGCGGTGGCTTTCCAGGTCTTGGATCGGCTCCGGCTTCGCGCGTCGTGTCCGCGCGTGACTCTTCTCCTCGTCCCCGATGAGGAGGTCGGAAGCTCGGCCTCGATCGGGCTTCTCCTCGA
>JAENWE010000120.1 GCA_016650185.1 Vicinamibacteria bacterium
CCCTGAGGAAGACCAGGCATGGGCAACCTTGGCCCAGGCGTAGTCGTCCTCGTCCGTTTTCCATTCTCGGACCTGTCCGCATCGAAGCTGCGACCGGCTCTGGTAGTTGCGCGAGCCGGGATGACCGACTGGGTGCTTTGCCAGATCACCAGCAATCGATATGGTGACCCGCAGTCGGTGGCCATCACCAAGAGCTCGTTCGAAACAGGCGGGCTGGAGCGCGACAGCTTTGTTCGACCAGCCAAGCTATTCACGGCCAACGAGGGCATCGTGATCCGATCAGTCGGGCAACTCTCCACGGAAGCCCACGGCTCTGTTGTCGAGGCCATTGTCACCCTGCTGCGAGGAGAGGCCCAATAAGCGGGCCGTCCAACAAGGCCTTGCACCAGACAAGGCGCGGAGGTGTGGCCCGCGCGTCCCGACGGGGGCCAGTCGTTTCCCTGCAGGTGAAGCCGGGTGTTGTACCGTCGTTCAGAGGATCGAGAGATGACGGCTCGTGATGCCAAGGTCATCGGCTACTTCGCCTACGTGTCGCGCAGCCAGTTTACTGAGGTCTTTGTGACGACAGGTCACGAGCCAGCGTCCCCACGACGAAACCAAAGACCAGATAGTGCCCAGTGAAGGCGAAGAGGTAGTCGACGAGACCGTGAACCATCATGGCCACGAGAATCGCGAGGGCCGCCCGACTCGTAGGCGACAGCAAGGCGGCCCGCCAGCCGGAAGCCAGGCTGAACGCGACGGCTACGCAAAACGCGGCCAGGCCGAAAGTGCCGAGTGTCGACGCGAGCTCCAGGAAGACGTTGTTCGCGTACACCCGGCTGTCGAACGCGGACTTCCCGGCGACCGTGCCGTAGGTTCGGCGAAAATTGTCGGGTCCTACTCCGAAGAACGGGTTCGCGCCCCACATCCGAAGGGCGATTCTCCAAAGTTCCAGCCGCGACGGCCGCCAGGCCAGCGGCTCCGGAACGGCCTTCAAGCCCTGGGCCTCGGAGATCGCGGGAACGGCGGCGGCGGTGTTGCCCACGATCAATCGAGCCACCCCCGGCCGAACCCCCTGCCCCGAGAACCAAGTGACATCTTCGTGAACCAGGTCCCACATCAGAAGATACTCGCCCTCTTTGAGGGGCGCGCGAAGGACCGCCTCGAGGGTGATCGACTCGCCAGGCATCACGTCGCGGGAGAGATCCGTCCGGGGACCGTCAACCAGGGGGCGACCGGCATTCTCATAGAGATGGTACGAGAGGTGGATCTGGTCGGTCTTCCGCCACGGTCGTCGCCCCACGTTCCTTACCGTAACCGGAACCACCACGCGCGCGTTCGAATCCATGGCCATCTGACGGGGCGACTTGTAGGTCGCGGCGTAGAAGTCGTTCGCGTACTCTCCGCCAAGTCGAACCTGCGAGATCTCCTCCCCGCCCACAAAAAGAGTGAGACTGAGGGCGTACAAGGCGGCGGGCACGAAACGCGCTCGACCTCGCTCGAACCACGACAGCATCAGCAGACCGACCAGGCCGGCCACCCAGGCGCCGCGCGAATACGTAAAGGCGAGGCCGCTGGTCAGCAGCAGCACGAAGCCCGCGCGGGCCAAGAGCGACGATGGCCCGAGGGCGGCGCCGGCGAGAAGCGCGTAGAGGATCATTCCGGCTCCGAGATTTGGATACTCAGACCCTGCGGTTGCTCGACGCACTCCGGCGACGTTGTAGGGAATCTCGCGAAACGCGCCCAGAAGGACATCGATGGAAGGCACGCCCAGTCCTTCCAGCAAAGCGAGCACGGCCGCGCATCCGCCTGAGGCCACCAGGGCCCGGAATCCCCATTTCAGCTGACGTTCCGAGCAGCGAGAGACGAGATGGGCGAAGGTGGTCATGGCGCCCAGGCGCAGCGCGAACTTGAGAGCACCACCGGTGGCGGCAAGGCCCGCCGAGACCAGACTCACCGCGAACATCAAAGCCAAGGCGACCAGGGATGCGGACCGCTGGCCCCTAAAACCCTGACTGAGCGCGCGGGCGGAAAGAACCGCGAAGCAGGGCAGGGCGACCGCCTCCACCAGGGACAGGTGAAAGGGGCCGAGGGGTAAGGTGAAGCGGGGCTCAAACGGCACTACGAGCAGAAGGAAAAAGAGACAGATCTGAGCCGCACGGTCCAAGGCGGCTCCTTTCGCCACCCGCTTCGGCGTGACGATCGGCTGGTCCTTGAGCCGGTCGAGGAGGGTTTGATCGGGAGTCATGAGATTCGTGTCGAAGTCGGAGAGCTTAGTGCGCCAGGCGTGGGATCGGGTTGAGTACAATGGCGGACTTCAAAGGAAGCAACAGACCCATGACCTCGAAGTCCGCCCGCGCCACCAAGCCCTTTCGTCTCGCCATGCTCACCGGAGGCGGCGACTGCCCCGGCCTCAACGCCGTCATCCGTGCCGCCGCCCGTTCGGCCTTCCGTCTTGGGTGGGAGGTGTTCGGAATCGAAGACGGGTTCGAAGGTCTCCTGACCAGGAGGGCCCATAAACTCCATCCGCGCGACGTGAGGGGCATCCTTCACCTCGGCGGCACTATCCTGGGCACCTCGAACCGGGTGAACCCCTTCCGGGTGGAGCGGCGCTCCGCGAACCGCTCTTCGACCGCCGACGCGGACCGATCTGCGGAAGTCGTCAGGAACTTCAAGGACATGGGCTTGGACGCCCTGATCGCGATAGGCGGCGACGGCACCCTCGGCATCGCCTTGCGCCTCGCGAAGAAGGGCATCCCCGTGGTGGGCGTCCCCAAGACCATCGACAACGACATCGAGTGCACCTCGGTGACCTTCGGCTTCGACACCGCGGTCGCCACCGCCACCGATGCCATCGACAAGCTTCACCCCACGGCCCAGGCCCACGGGCGAGTCATGGTGGTCGAACTGATGGGCCGGAACGCGGGCTTCATCGCCCTCAACTCTGGAGTGGCGGGCGGAGCCGACGTCATTCTGATTCCCGAGATCCCGTTCGATATGAAGCGGGTTTGCGACAAGATCCGCGATCGCGAGAAGCGCCGCCGCACCGGCTACTTCTCCATCGTGGTGGTGGCCGAGGGGGCACGGAGCAAGGGCGGCAAAATACACCTCCGCTCGGTGGACGAGGGTGAGGCGCCGCGCCTCGGCGGCATCGGTCAGTGGGTGGCTGAGGAGATCGCCAAGGGCACCGGGAAGGAGACGCGCAGCCTCGTCCTCGGGCACCTCCAGCGAGGTGGTCCCCCCACAACGTTCGATCGTCTCCTCGGCACCCGCTTCGGCGCGGCCGCGGTCCGCGCGGTGAAGGACCGCGACTTCGAGATGATGGTGGCTCTTAATCCGCCCCAGATCGTGCGCATCCCCCTTGCCGAGGCCGTAGGCGATGGACGCACCAAGCGCGTGCCGCTCGATTCCGATGTCGTTTTGTCGGCGCGAGGCCTCGGCGTGTCTTTCGGGGACTGAAGGGAGAGCGGCTGATGAGCGAAATCCTGCGATTCCTGTCCCAACCAGCTCGGCAAGGAAGTTAGGAGGCCCGGGCGGCCGTCGGTCGCTAAGATCTCCACCACGTGACCCTCGCCCCTCCCCATCCGGAACTTCTCAAACGTCTTCAGGCGGCCCTTCCAGCAAATCGAATCCTGTCCCGCCCAATCGACCGGCTGGCGCGCGCGTCGGACGCCTCGATGTATCGCATCGTGCCCGAAGTGGTGGTTCGACCGCGCGATGCGTCGGACGTCCGAAAAATTCTGGAGATCGCGCGCGCCCTGGCACAGCCGCTCACCTTTCGCGCGGCGGGCACCTCTCTTTCCGGGCAGGCGGTGGGCGGCGGCATTCTGGTCGATCTCTCCCTTGACTGGGGGCGGTTCCGGATCGAGGACGGAGGCGCCCGAATATGGGCGCAGCCGGGTGTCATCGGCGGTTTGCTGAATCGCGCCCTGACGCCTCTGGGCCGGCGTATCGGTCCCGATCCCGCCTCCATCGACGCGGCCATGCTCGGCGGGATCGTGGCCAACAACGCCTCTGGAATGTGCTGCGGCGTGTCGCAGAACAGCTACCACACGATCCGCGGAGCCACGATTGTCCTCGCCGACGGCGTCTTTATCGACACCCATGGCGAATCGAGGGACGAGGTCGACGAACAACTGAAGAACAAACATCCGCGCCTGCACGCCGGACTGCTGGACCTGAAAACCAGGGTGCGCGCCGACAAGTCATTGTCGAAGCGCATCCGCCACAAGTTCACTACCAAGAACACCATGGGCTATTCGCTTCAGGCCTTCCTGGAATTCGACCGCCCCGCAGACATTCTGACCCGGCTGATGGTCGGATCCGAGGGTACGCTCGGGTTCCTCGCCGACATCACCTTGGAGACGGTCAAGGACCCGGCGAGCCGCGCCACCGCCCTCGTCTATTTCCAGGACCTTCGGGAAGCCGGACGCGCGGTAGAGCCTTTGGCCGAGGCGGGAGCATCGGCGCTCGAAATCATGGACAGCGCCTCTCTTCTTTCCATGGCCGACGATCTGGTTCATCCGGTGGCCATCGGTCCTGACTCGGCCGCTCTGCTCGTCGAGTGCCAGGGGGACAATGACAAGGCGCTTGCCGCCTTGGTCGAACGGGCCACCCGCGTGCTCAAGCGCCTCGAAGGGGCCGCGGAGATCGGCTTCTCCACCGACGCCTCCGGACGGGCCGCGAAATGGAAGCTTCGCAAAGGACTCTTCCCGCGCGTGGGGGCGAGACGCGGGCCCGGGCTCGCCGTCCTGAACGAGGACGTGGCCTTTCCTCGGGAACGGCTCGCCGATGCCATCGCGGATCTGCACGCCCTGTTCGCCCGCTTCGGGGTGCGTGACGCGGTGGTGTTCGGGCACGCGAAAGACGGCAATCTGCACTTCATAGCTCCCCAGGATTTCCGGGGTGAGCAAAATGTCACCGCCTACGCGGCGTTCATGGAAGGCCTGGCCGACCTGGTCGTGGGCAAGTACGACGGCGCGCTCAAGGCCGAGCATGGAACCGGCCGGAACATGGCTCCTTTCGTCGAGCGGGAATGGGGCGAGGCGGCCTGCTCCATCATGCGCGAGATCAAGGCGCTCTTCGACCCGTACCGGATCCTCAACCCGGGCGTCCTCCTGAGCGACGACAAAGACGAGCACGTCAAGAATCTGAAACCGTTCACCGAAATCACCGACACCGCCGATCGCTGCATCGAGTGCGGCTTCTGCGAGCCGGTGTGCCCGACCCGCGCCTCGGGATTGTCGCCCCGGCAGAGGATCATTCTGCTCCGGGAGATCAAGGAGATCGCCCAAACCGGCGAGTCGATGCCGGAGGGTCTCGCCGCCGATTTCGCGGAGTTGGCGCGGAGCAGTTGCGTCCGGGACTCCATGTGCGTCACCGCCTGTCCGGTCAAGATCGACACCGGTCTTCTGATGAAGGAACTGGATCAAGCCGAGTCCTCCTTCATCGGAAAAGGCATCGCTGGTCTGGCCGCCTCCAACTTCGCAGCCAGCGCCGAAATGGCTCGGAAGGCCCTCTCCGCATCGGCCAGGCTGGCGGGAGGGAACAAGATCGCGCGCGGCGTCCTGAGCGGCGGCTCGGCCCTCCTCCACGCGATGGCGCCGGGGCTCATGCCGAGAGTCGACCTCAAGGCGCCTTTTCCTCTTCCCGCGCCGGCGGTGCCCGCTCCGCGGGGCAACGGGAACCGTGAAGTCGTGTACTTCCCAAGCTGCGTTTCCAGGATCTTCGGCGCGCTGCCGGATGAAATCGGGCCCTCCACGATGGAAGCGACCTTGCGTTCGCTCGAAGCCGCCTCGTACCACGTCACCATCCCGCAGGGGGTCGATTCCCTTTGTTGCGGTCTGGCCTTCTCGAGCAAGTCTCAGGAAGATGCGGCCGCTCGGTCGATGGCAGCCACCCGGACAAGCCTGTCGGAACTGTCCCGCGGCGGCGACCTTCTCGTCGTGACCGACGCCTCGCCGTGCGCCCTGGCCTTCGCGGAACGCGCGGCTCCCGGCCTTCGTGTGCTCGACTTCGTGCAGTTCTGGGCGCGCGAAGTGCTGAGCCGAGAGGATGCGCCGAAAGGGGTCCTCGGGGGTCGAGCCATACTGCATCCCACCTGCTCCCTCACAAAGCTCGGCGCCGTCGACGACCTCCGGGCCACCGCCGCGGCTCACGCGGAGGAGGCGGTGATTCCCTTGCGTGCGGCCTGTTGTGGTTTCGCGGGCAACCAGGGTTTCGTACGTCCGGAGATCACTGAGGGCGCCACCCGCGCGGAAGCCGAAGACGTCCGCGCCCTGGTCACCGCGAACTCCACGGCCTACTCCAGCTGTCGCACCTGCGAGATCGGAATGACTCGGGCGACCGGCACGAGCTACGCCTCGGCCGCTCATCTGGTCTACCGCGCCCTCGGCCTGCCGAAGACCTAGGCGATGGACGCGCTGCTCCAATTCGTCCTCGCCCAGGATCCGGTCACCGTCATCCTCCTTTTGATGCTCATTTCGATGCTGGAGAACGTGTTCCCCCCTGTTCCCGCGGATGTGGCCACGGCCCTCGGCGCCTTCTGGGCGGTGCGCGCCGGAGTCTCGCCCGTACTGGTCGGCCTTCTTTGTTTCGTCGGCAATCAGATCTCCGCCTTTTCCGTCTACTTCTGGGCGAGAGCCAAGGGCGAGGCGGTTCTCCGCTCCTCTGCCTTCAGGTCCCTTCTTCCCGTGGAAATACAGCCGGTCGTGCGCGGCCACATCGAACGTTTTGGCAGCGCGGGCATTTTCTTCAGCCGCTTTCTGCCCGGCCTGCGCGCCGGGGTGCTCCCCTTCGCCGCCATCAACGGTCTCTCTCCCCTGAAGGCGCTCGGACCGGCCACCCTCGCGACCCTGATCTGGTACCTCGCCCTGACCGCGGTCGGCTCGGCCCTGGGCCTCGCTTACGACGACGTTCGGGAGACGGTGGCTCGGGCCACCGGCTTGCTGGGCGCTCTCGGAATCACTCTCGCGGTCGTGGGAGCCGCACTCCTCTGGCGAACCGGCAAAAAAGCGCGAGCCCGGCGATAGCGAACGCTCCGATCTCGACCTTTTAGAGTCCTTGGAGGGTCAGCGTGGCGTCTTGAGCGCCGATTTCTTGCCTTCTCGAAGTCGAATGAGGGCGCTTAGGAAAGAGTCGATGTCCGCCTGCGAGCGAATATAGAAATTCGCGCGCGAGGTGGACTTAGGGCCCACCCTGAC
>JAENWE010000121.1 GCA_016650185.1 Vicinamibacteria bacterium
CATGGGCCCGGCGAGCAAGATCGAGACCCGGACGCTGCTCCTCCTTCTCGGCATCAACGCGGCCATGTTCGTCGTCGAGCTGGCTGCCGGGTGGGTCGCGCAGTCGACGGGCCTCATCGCCGACTCTCTGGACATGCTGGCCGACGCCGGGGTTTACACCGTCGCTCTGCTCGCCGTGGGTTCCACCACGCGGCGCAAGACGCACGCGGCCGAGGCGAGTGGTGGCATCCCGCTGGCTCTGGCGGTGGGCTCGCCTTCGAGATTGCGCGCCGCGCGGTGAGTGGCAGCGAGCCCATGTCCCTGCTGATGATTCTGATCTCGGCTTCGGCCCTCGTCGCCAATGCCGCCTGCGTCGTCCTCCTCCGCAAGCACCGCCACGGCGAGATTCACATGCGCGCGAGCTGGATCTTCTCCACCACGGATGTCCAGGTCAACGTCGGCGTGATGGTCGCCGGCCTCCTGGTCATGGTTACCGGCTCGGCCTGGCCCGACCTCGTCATCGGCGCCGCGGTGTGCGCCCTGGTCGTCCGCGGCGGAGTCCGCATCCTGAAACAGGCGAAGGCCTCCTATGCTGAGGATCGCGGCTGACCCGCGAGCACAGGGTCTATGAAGAAAGCCAACAAGGTCGTGTCCGACCCGGACATTCGAGCGGAGTACGACTTCGCCAGGATGAAGGGCGGGGTGCGTGGGAAGTACGCGGGCCGGTTCAAGGTCGACGACATGCGGCCGGAGTACGATTTCGACTACTCGAAGACCCGGCCCAACCCCTATGCGGCCCGTCTGAGGGGCGACGTTGTGATGGTTGTGCTCGCCACTGATGTTGCCCCGTTCTTTCCTACCTCGGAGTCCGTAAACGCGGCTTTACGGGCCGTGATCGCTGCAGCCGATCGAGCTCCAGCATTGCCCCCGAGGCGCCGGCAAACCAAGGCACGGCGCCCGGTTCCAGGCTGATCTGGTGCCAGGGGGGTGCGAGGGCTCTCCGTGTAATATCTGGGCCGGACATGAGGTCCGTACCGACACCCGTTCTTCACTCGAAGGCGGTGACGAGATGACAGACAGAGAGACCCCCAAAGTGTTCCCATTGATGTTCGGTTTTAGCGACCTGGTGATGGGCCGAGGCTTCGTTGCCGAGGTCACCACCGATGGCCGTGCCACCATGGCCCAGGAAGAGGGCGAGTGGTGGATGTCCGGCGTGAACCCCGGAGGCGTAGCTGCGTCCGGGGCCACCGTCGCCGAAGCACTCGCGAACTTCCGAAACACCTACCGCCTCGTGTTGACGGACTCGGCCATGCTCGCCAACTCATTCGAAGAGTTCAGCCGAGACGTGCAGGGCATCTTCGCCAGCACCACCGAGGAGCTCATCGACGAGTGGAAGGCGGCAGCCATGGCGATCCGGGAAGGCGGTCCGGCTGGACCGTTCCAGGATTTACAGCGCCGGCTGTGTGACAACGTCAACTTCACGGCGACGATCAAGAAGATCGTCGTCGAAACGGCTCAGCCGAAGTCCGGCAACGATCAGGAATTCAGCGTTCCTCTTCCCCAGGCCGCGTAGAGGTTGCGTTTCATTGTAGTGGCGAGTTTCAACGCTCGTTGAAACCGTCCCTTTGAGTGAAAGCGAGGGCGGCATCGTTTCCATCTGGCGCGCCTGGCGCTTCACACAAGGTCGAAGGACCATGACCCGCTTGACTCACGCTTGACCGAGTCGGGACATACCGGCAGCCTGCCGTTGGGCTGTTCGCGGAGCTTGCTCATGGGCAGCGTGAACTCTGCCGAATCCGGATAGGCGCGCTACAGCACCAGCGCATCGAGGTGGACGAACAGGTTGAAGCTCGCGAAGGTCTTGATGCACCGATCGTCGGCGGTAACAATCGGGATCTGTTCGCGGAGCGCAAGGGCCAGATAAACGACATCGGCCGCGCCGCCCTTGTGCTTGATCGCCAAAGGGACCCCGATCAACGCGAGTTCCCGATCCGGAACCGTTGGGAGGGCGAGATCGAGCAGGTCTTCCCAGGCATCCGCCGCCTCGTCGTATGTGATCTTCTGCTCTCCTGCAACCCGCCTCAGCACGTTGCCGACCTCAATGAGGAAGAGCTCCGGGACGATGACCTGTATGTGGTCTTCGCGGATTCCCTTGAGGATCTGAGCAGCCTTGAGTGTGCCGGTCTTTTCTTCGACGAACCATTCGTGGCGACGCTGGCGTCAACGATGAGACGCAAGGGCTACTCGATCCCGTCCCGCCATTCGCGAATCGCGGTCGCGTTGTCTGGGAGCGGACCGTTTCGTTTCAGGATACGTTCACGCCGGGCGGTGATGCGGTCGAGGAGAGGATCCTCTTTGGGCCGTGTGCCGGCGTCAGGTGGTGCCACGATTGCCGAGTTAATGTGAGCCTTGACGACAGCCAGTTCTTCGGGGCTGAGAGCCCTGATGCGATCGATCAATTCAGCGGTGCTCATGGGTCTTCCTTGGCACTGGAAATGGTCGTTCCCAGTCGCTGCGGACCTCTTCGATTTCCCGATCGATCTCTTCCGCAGTCATCGTCCCCTCAGGGAAAGACCGAACCAGGGCCAGGAAATGCTTCGCATCCCCGCGGCGGGGCTCACGGAGGTGGACTTCGATTGATTTCTGATCGCTTCCATAGATTTCTCTCCGAGGATCTTACTCCCCGCTCCCTGGTCGTTACCCAGCGAAGCTGAGGCTGGTCGGCTGCAGACTCACGGTGGGTCTAGATCACTGGTTCAGCGAAGCTGTGAGCCGTTGGAAGTCCCGCGAGGCCCGCTTTGGGGAGGTGAATTGGGAGAAGACAACGCCTCAGCGCCCTTGACAAAAGCCTTGAGTCTTTCCTCACGGTCTTCGGCCGGGAAACCAGCGAGGGCTTCCGTAACGATATCCGTCATCTTGTCGGTAACGTCGCTGGACCTATTCATGGTCTCTCCCCGTGTCCGTGCCCGCCTTCACGGCTGTCTTGCGTGAGTCCTCATGCGGGAAGAATACGAGGCCTCTCCCGAAAGCTCAAATCAACGCGGGCATGAACCCGCCTGCCTCGCCGGAGTCCATCTCGGGAGGCCGGGAAAACTTGACCCATACTTGACTGACGCTTGACTCATGCTTGACTTACGGGCAGACTGCGCCGCGTGAGTTACCAGCCGCATTTCAGCATCTCCGCCGTCCTGTTGGGACGCGTGGAGAAGATTGCCGCGTTGCGGGAGCGCATTCAGGGGGCTTTGGTTCAGGTGCCCTGGATTCCTGCGCTGCAGAAAGACACGCGGGCCCGGAACACCCACAGTTCGACGGCCATCGAGGGTAATCCGCTCACGCTCGCCGAGGTTCGCGCCCTGGAGGAAGGGACGACGGTGACGGCATCGGTCCAGGCCCGGCGCGAGGTTTTGAACTACTTCGCGGCGTTGCGGCATGTAGAGAAGCAGTCCAAGGTGAAGAAACTCAGCCACGAAAGCATCTTTCGCCTGCATCGAATCATCGCCGGGAAGGTGATGGACCAGGGTGAGGCGGGGAGGTATCGGACGATCCGGGTGCGCGTGGGCCAATTCGTTCCACCTCCGCCCGCGGACGTGTCGGGTCTCATGTTCGAGTTGCTCGAATGGTGGAGTAAGGAGGCGCCGAGCCTCTCACCTGTCCTCAGTTCGGCGATTCTCCATCACCGTTTCGAGTCCATCCATCCCTTCGCGGACGGGAACGGACGAACCGGTCGGGCTCTCGCCCTGTGGGACCTGTACCGGCGGGGCTTCGATTCACATCACATCTTCGCGGTCGATGAGTTCTATTGGGAAGACCGGCCCCTCTATTACGCAGCCCTCGAGGCCCCAAGGCACGAGGGCGACGATCTGACATCGTGGATCGAGTACTGCGCCGAGGGACTCCAGCAAACGCTGGAACGCGTGTGGGAACGCATGGGGCAGTTTGCCGTGGCGGCGTCACGGGAGCGCGTCGTCCTGCGTCCCCGTCAGGAGCAACTGCTTAAGGCGCTGGGCAAAAGCGGAGGCATGACTCCGGCTGAGATCTGGGCGACTCTCAAGGTGTCGAGGCAGGGCGCCATGGATCTGCTGCGTCCGCTGTTGAAGGCTGGCCTGGTGAAGCGGATCGGCACGCTGAAGAATGGAAGCTACCTTCTCAAATGAGCCCGCACTCGTTCACCGAAGACCAGCTTGTCGAGCAGCCCGCGGTTGGGTTGTTCGCGGAGCTTGGTTGGGCGACGGTGCCGGCGTCGGATGAGGTCTTCGGGGCTCATGGGACGCTGCAGCGGGAGACGAAGGGCGACGTCGTCCTCGTGTCGCGTCTGCGCTTGGCGCTTGAGCGGCTGAATCCCGGGCTGCCTGCCGAGGCGGTCAGTGCGGCGGTCGACGAATTGAGCCGCGATCGGTCTGCGATGCCTCTGGCTGGGGCGAATCGCGAGGTCTACCTGCATCTCAAGGACGGCATCAAGGTCTCCGTGCCGGACAAGGAGCACGGTGGGCAGAAGACCGAGCGG
>JAENWE010000122.1 GCA_016650185.1 Vicinamibacteria bacterium
GACCGTGTCCGATGTGATCGCGGCCATGGGCCCGCGCGCCCCAGCCCCTTCGCCCAACCCCCCGGCGTGGCGGGTGGCCTTCCTGTACGTCACTGAAGGTGATTCGAACGACGGGACGGCCCTGCCCAGGGTGGAGAGCATTCGTTCTCAATTTGAGGCGTACTTCCCGCTTTCGACCGAGGGACGTCTCTCGATTGAAACGCGACTGAAGTAAAAAGCGCCTTGGCGGTCCGAGCCGTTCGTTCGGGCGGCCGCGAGCTCGATCTCGAGGGAACCCTCTTCGTTCTGGGGAAGGGCGGAGTCGGCAAGAGCGTTATTTCCGAAGGCCTCGCCGCGCTGGCCATCGAGCGGGGCCAGACCACGCTCCTGGTGCGCATCGGTGAATCGCTCAAAGCACCCGCGCCGAAGTCGGTGTCACCTGCTCGCTCGCCCTGTGGGTTTGACGCGGTGGACCTTGAGGCTCGCGCGGCCATGGATGAGTACGTTCAACTGGTGGTCCGTCTCAGGCCTCTGGTCAAACGCATTATCGCGAGCGAGGTCTATCGGAAGTTCTTCGCCGCCGCGCCTGGACTGCCTGAGCTCGTTCTTCTGGGAAGGATCCGCGCGTACGCGCGGGAGGTCGATTCGGATAAGACGCTGCGCTGGAAGACCATCGTGGTCGACTGCCCGTCGTCGGGCCACGGTCTGCTGATGCTGGAGACGCCTTTCGCCGCCTTCCGCGCGGTGTCCATGGGTCCGTTCGCGCGACTGGCGGCGAAGATAATCGACTGGCTCAAGTCCGCCACGAAGATCGTGTTGGTGGCGATTCCAGAGGAAATGGCGGTGGTCGAGGCCATTGAGTTCAAGGACGAATTGATCGAGAGAACCGGGCTCACTCCGTCCGTCGCCTTCCTGAACCGGATGCGGGACGAGTCTCTTTCCCCCGCGGCACGTCTTGCCGTTACTGAGCTTTCGGCGATCGCGGGGTCAAGCGATCGGGTGCTCCTCGACTGCGCCCTCAGGGCGCACCGACGGACCCGCCTTGAGACATTCCATCAGCGCCGGCTGAGCAAAGGGCTGGGGCTCTCCCCCGTCCTCATCAGGGAACTGAGGAACTGCCGGCCCGCCGCCATGGCCGCGGCGATTGGGGAAAGGTGCCAGTGAAGGCCCGTCCCCATGTCGCCATCTCGAACGCTTTGGCCGGCCGTCTGGTGATTGTCTGCGGCCCGGGAGGCGTCGGAAAGACCACCCTGTCCGCCGCCCTGGCCCTGGTCGCCGCGGGAAGAGGTCGCAAGACCCTGGTGTGCACCATCGACCCCTCGAAGCGGCTGCGCACCAGTCTCGGCCTCGCTCGGCTCACCGGAGCGCCGCAAAAGGTGAGAGGGCGACTGTTCGCCATGCGTCTCGACCCCAAGCAGACCTTCGACGATCTGGTCCGCCGTCACGCCCAGAGCCCGGAGGCCCGCGAGCGAGTGCTCTCGAACCGCTTCTACCAGCAGATCTCCCGCCATCTCGCCGGGACGCATGAAGTGATGGCCATGGAAGCGCTGATGGAGGTGGCGGACGACTTTGATCTGATCGTTCTCGATACCCCTCCCGCCGCTTCCGCCCTCGCCTTTCTCGATGCGCCGAAGCGCGTTCTGGATTTCGTTGACGGCAGGGTATTGCGATATTTCCTCAAGCCGTATTTTGTCGCGGGGCGGCTGACGGTTGAGCCCAGGACCCTCGTGGGCCGGACCCTTCTGCGCATTCTGGATTCGGCGGTGGGGCTTCAGTTCCTGCGAGAGCTTTCCGAGTTCTTTCTGGCCTTCGAAGGCCTCTTTGATTCCTTTCGGAAGACCGCGCACGCCATGGAGGCGCTCCTCCGCGTTGACGACACCGCGTTCATCCTGGTCACCTCGCCCTCATCATCAAGGGTGAGCGAGGGCGCTTCCTTCGCCTTGGCCTTGCGGGAGAGATCGCTCCGGGCCGGCGCGATCGTGGTCAACCGTGTCCACCCCTGGGCCATCGCCGAGGCAAAGGGCGCGCCCCCGTCCGGCCCCTTTGATGGCAACACCCGGCTGTCGCCCGCGATGTTCGCTGAGCTGAGCGCCCTGGCCGGGCGCGAGCAGGCCCGTGCCGACGCAGATGCCCGCCATTTGAAGCAGATCGCCCTGAAGAGCGGGATCCCCGCCATCGCCATCCCAGAGCTCGAATCGGATGTTCACGACCTGAAGTCACTCGCCCTGGTCGGGGCCTGGCTCTGTCCCGCCGAGGGAGCCTCATGAGAATCATCCTGTTTTCGGGTAAGGGAGGGGTAGGGAAGACAACCCTCGCTGCCGCGACCGCGGTCCGAGCCGCAGCCATGGGGCATCGCGCACTGGTGATGTCGACCGACGCCGCTCACTCTCTGGGTGATTCGCTCGCGGCGCCCATTGGGCCGGAGCCCACGCGGGTATCTCGGAACCTTGAGGCCATGGAGATCGATGTCCATCACGAGCTCGATCGCGAGTTCGGTCCGATTCGCAACTTCCTGACTCGTTTCTTCAAAGGCCAGGGCCTTGACGACGTGGTGGCCGACGAGATGGCGGTTTTGCCCGGGATGGAGGAACTGTTCTCGCTTCTTCGGGTGGCCGAACTGGCTCAGAGCGGAGAGTACGACCTCCTGCTGGTGGACTGCGCTCCCACCGGAGAGACCTTGCGGATGCTGGCCGCCCCTGATGTCCTTCGTTTCTATTTCCGGAAGATCTTTCCGGTGCAGCGGCTGCTGGCCAGGACGGTCCGCCCAGTGGCCCCGCTGCTCACCTCCCTGCCGGTGCCCGACGATGATGTCTTCATGGCGGTCAAGCGACTCTATGAGCGAATCGAACGCCTCGATCCCCTCTTGCGCGACCCGCTGGTCACCTCCATCCGGATCGTTTTGTCCCTGGAGAAAATGGTCATCGCCGAATCCGAGCGTCTGTTCACCTACCTGGGCCTCTATGGCTATTCCGTGGACGCGGTGATCGCGAACCGGGTTCTGCCTGCGTCCTTGAAGGGCGCTTATTTCGAGCGTTGGTCTCGGGCCCAGGCCGGCCATATGAAGCGGGTGCGCGAGGGCTTTTCCTCGATGCCCATCCTCGAGTCGCCCCTGATTGACGAGGAGGTCATGGGAACCAGGCTTCTGCGGACCCTGTCGGATGAGGTGTACGGCGAGCGCGACCCGTCCTCGGTCTTTCACACCTGCCGTCCGCCCAAGGTGGAAAAGCGCGGCGATTCCTATGTGTACTCTCTCGATCTGCCTTTCGTGAGCAGTGATCGGATCTCGGCCTATGCGAGCGGCGATGAGCTTACGGTGACCATAGACAACTGGCGGCGTAACATCGTCCTACCCCGGTCGTTGGCCGGCCGGGAGGTAAAAGAAGCGCGCCTCCGCTCGGGGCGTCTCAGTGTTCTGTTCGGAGGTCGCTGATGGCGAAGGTCGACGAAGCGTCGGGTCCAAGGGGACGGAGAGTTTGTTGCCTGGTCTCGGAAATGCTCGAAGAGATGGGCCTCGATTCCAAGAAGGCGCGGGAGATCCGGCGACAGACTCTGCTCGGCCTCATGACCTTCTGCCAGTGGCAGCTTGCCCGGATCGAGGAAGAAACCGAACCGGAGGATCCCAAAAGGGAGGAGCCCAAAAGGAAACCCAGGGGTCGACGGGTGAACGTGGTGTGAGACCGCTACTTCCTGGCGACGGGCTTTCCCTTCGCGGGGGACGCTACGATCGGGGTGGCGTCGACCACGCCCGGCACCGTGCCGAGTTCGTCCTCAACTCCCAAAAATACGTCGTAAACCCGCACGCCGAGTTCGCGATCGTCGGTAGCTGATAGGCCCAGGGTCTTGGGGACGATGACCCGGTCCATCGCGAAGCGAAGCTCGACCGTGTCCTCATCGCCCAGTTCTTCCGCCGTGAATCGGATCTTCGCCTCCACCAGTTCGCCATTGGCGAAGGTGTGGGTGAACGCCGCGCGGCCCTGGGCGGTCAGGGTGAGGGTCGGCGGTCCGGTCGGATAGTTCTTGGCCGAGTAGGGCGCATCGAACTGAAGGTACAAGATGACCGCCTTCTTCGGATTTTTGAAGGAGAGGACGGATTCCTTTTTGGTCCACGTGGTATCGACCATCGGGTTGGGGCCCGGTTCAGGGTTGTGCCACCCTTCCTTGTAATAGACGCGGACGTTCTCCACCTGGGCCAGAAGCTGCATTTTGGCCACGGCGTACTCGCGCAGACCGAAATCTTCTCCCTTGAGCGGGATGCGCTCGCCTCGTCCGTCCGGATAGAGGCCCATGGTGACGGTGGC
Organism: Vicinamibacteria bacterium; assembly: GCA_016650185.1. GTDB lineage: Bacteria > Acidobacteriota > Vicinamibacteria > Fen-336 > JAGNNV01 > JAGNNV01. The sequence goes on from JAENWE010000122.1 coordinate 4,278, forward strand.
ATCGCCGATGTATGTCACCACCGGGATGAAGACGGTGCGCGAATAGCTGTAGGTCTGGTTGGCTTCCCACTGGGAAGGGGGCGGGGTCACCGCGTGGTCGTCAGTGAAGAGCAGCACTTTGCCCTGATCAATGACGTGAACCAGGGCTCGATAGTCGCCCTCAATCTTCTTAAAATCGGGGCCGGTGGTCCACGTGTACGTGACCTCGATCGCGCTGTCCAGGGGTGCGTTCATCCGGTTGGCCTTGAACGAGGCGGTGATGTCGTTGGCAGGAACGGCGCCTCGCCGGTTGCATCCCAGCACCAGCAGCAAGGGGGTGACGATCAATAGAGCGCGGTAGGGCCGCATTATGGGCATGCCTCCTAAGGAGAATTCGATAACTTCAGTCCAGGACCTGCAACACAGTTCCTGGCCCGGCGGTCCTGAGACGAAACAGCAGGGGGGCGGAAATCCACGTAACCCCCGCGAATCAGGACGAGAGCCGAACCCTTGTTCCACACCCTGACGAGAGAGGGCGGAGGAAGACTGACGGAAGTGACCATTGTACCGGTCGGCGCGTTCGAGTGTCAATGAATCAGGCTTGGCGCCTTCACCCGCGCTTGGGGTCGAAGACCGCGAGCCAGGCTTCAATCTGTCCGGGGGTCTCCCGATGCGCCGGCTTTTCCCCGCTCGTCGCGGCCGGCTTCGAGGATCGATGGAGCCGTTTCGCGAACTCATGCGCCTTCTCCAGCGAAGCGCCCCGGTGACGCGCGCGGTCGCCGAGCGACTTGTCCGAAGTGACGACGGTGAAATCGCGAGGGGTCTTTGAATCGGCGAGCACGCGCAGGATCAGATCGTCCGCCGATCGCCCCTCGCCGAACACCACCCGGACGCGATGGGACTGGCCTGCCACGGTCGGCCCTTTCTCTGCCGGTCCGTCTAAGACCAGAACGGCTCGTGCGCCCTGGGATCTGCAGAAGGCGACGACCGCGCGCGCGCAGGCCTCTCGGTCGGGGATGGGGCCCGCGGAGAGCCCCAGGGCGTGGGCCAGGTTGTTTCCATCTACAAGATAGAGCATCGGAAGGTAGGGGTGGCGATGCTACTATCCTGCCGAGTGGGGTCTGACATTGACGAGGCCGGACGAGAAATGAGCTTTGCGGACAAAGGCGCCGTCGCCGACATCGATCCGGCTTTCTTCGTGGGCTACCTTCACCGTCTTAAAGCGACGGGAACGCTGAAGTTCGAGGATGCCCCGATCCAGCGGGCCATCTACTTCCGGGACGGTCGCGTGTTGTTCTCGTCGTCCAACGCCCCGGAAGACCAGCTCGGAGCCATTCTCGTGGCCGCCGGGAAGATCGAGCAGGATCAGTTCGATCTCATCGTCGCGAGCCTTGAGCCGAAACAGTCCATCGCGGCCGCGCTGGCTCAAGGCGGGCACGTCGTGCAAAGGGACATTGGCGATGCGGCCCGTCGCAAGGTGGAGCAGATCGTTGGCTCCTGCTGCGCCCAGACCTCAGGCCGGTACGAGTTCGAGGACGGCGTTCTGCCCAAGGGCGCCCTGGACCTGAAGCTCACGACGGAGAAGGTTCTGATCTCGGCCTTCGAAGCTCTCGAACCGTCCGGTTTCCTGATCAGGATTCTGAAGAGCCCCATGGCGGTCCTGGCCCTGGCCGAGGCTGAGCCAACGGAGCCTGATCTCGCGCGCCTGCGCGATGCTCTGGATGGTGTTTCATCCCTGGCCGATATTGCCGGAGCGGTGGGTATGGCAGTGGCCGTCGCCGAGGCGCGCGCCGCGGTCCTGGTGGTTATCGGCGCCGCATCGGTGGTGACCTCTCAGATCGAGGAGATGTCGCTTCCCGACACCGGTGAGGCACTCTCATCCGTGTCACTGATGGCGCCCGAGGACTCCGAGGCGGTTGAGGCCGAGACTCTCGCCTTCGATCAAAGCCTCGTGGGGGGCGGGGAAACTTTCCAGGGCGGCTCGACCCTGGTCATGCCGCCTTCAGACGAAAACGGCCTCGGCGTTTCGGGAGACTCGACTCTGCTCATGGGGGTTGAGCCGACTGCGCCCGCGGGTCCGGTCTCGAGCGGTTTGGGCAGGCCCGATGCGCCCCGACGGGAAAGGGCGACCACTCAGGATCTGGATGCCGTTAATGAGCTGATTGGAACGCCCAAAGCGCCGGTCTCTCGCCCCGCATCCTCGACTCCGGCCCAGCGTTGGGAGCCGGTGCTCTCCTCCAGAGGACGCCC
>JAENWE010000123.1 GCA_016650185.1 Vicinamibacteria bacterium
CATCGACCGGCCCCGAGACGTCGTAGTGGGTGACGCCGTCGGAGAGGGCGACATAAAGCGACTGAGTAGCCAGTCGGATTAGAGTTCCATCATGACGGACAATCGGCCGATTCCAAAAAGAGTGGTCGTTCTCGGGGCGGGCATGATCGGCTCCGCCATGGCTCAGGATCTGGCCGCGCAGAGCGCGCTGGAGGTCCATCTGGCGGACGCGCGCCCGGAGAGTCTCGACCGGGTTCAGAAGAAAGCGGTGGTGCGCACCCACCTGGTGGACCTGGCGAACCCGGAGGCGCTTCGAGCCCTCTTGAAGGACTTCGATCTTGCGATCGGCGCCCTGCCCAGCGTGCTCGGTCTTTACAGCGTGAAGACCAGCATCGAAGCGGGCTGCAACATGGTGGATATCAGTTTCATGGGCGAGGACGCGCGGGTGCTCAACGAGCTGGCCAAAGAGCGCGGTGTGGTCGCCGTGACCGACTGCGGAGTCGCCCCCGGACTGACCAACATGGTGGCCTCCTACGCGGCCACCCGGTTCGACGCCTACGAACGACTCGAGATGGCGGTGGGGGGCCTGCCTGCGGTGCGGACGTGGCCGTTCCACTACAAGGCGGGCTTCGCGCCCTGGGACGTTCTCGAGGAGTACACGCGACCGGCGCGCGTGGTGGAAGACGGGCGTGTGGTGATCAAGGAAGCGATGTCGGGGCTCAAGCTCATCAACGTGCCGGGAGTGGGCACGGTGGAATCGTTCATCACCGACGGTCTGCGCAGCCTCGTCGACACGCTCAAAGTGCCCTTCATGGAGGAGCGCACTCTGCGCTGGCCCGGCCACACTGAGCTCATGAAAGTTTTCCGGGAAACCGGCTTCTTCTCGCTGGAGCCGATTGACGTCTTCGGGCAACGCCTTCGGCCGAGAGATGTGACCGCCGCTCTGCTCTTCCCGAAATGGACGTTCGAGGAAGGGGAGGCCGACATCACGGTCATGCAGGTGCGCGCGTCCGGGATCAAGGATGGCGCTCCCAAAACCCTCACTTTCGACTTCGTGGACCGCTTCGACCCGGCCACCGGCCTGAGGAGCATGTCTCGCTCCACCGGCTTCACCGCCACCGCCGTCGCCAGTCTGATTCTGGACGGGACGTTCACGGAGCCTGGAGTCCACGCGCCGGAGGTTCTCGGATCTCGGTCCGGCCTCCTCGACCGCGTGCTCGACTACCTGCGCGCCCGAGGAATCCGGTGTGAAATGACCGGAAGGGAATGAGGGTCTTGAGCACGCCGGCGAAGGGCCCTCGGCCTTGGCTTGAATCCTGCTAGCCAAGGCGATGGTCGAGTTGATTCAGTTTTTTGTCCGGTTTGGGGGTCATCCTTTGAAAGTCAGGCGCGCCTTCGTTGTCCTCTTTGTGGGAACTGCGCTCGGCTGCGTGAAAGTCCAGCCTCCCTCCGATACCGGAGGGTTGTCGCCGACCGCGACGGCCTCATCGGTCACCGGGCCATCGAGCCCAACGACTCCGCAGCCAACACCCACCCCCGGCGATTCCACCGGGACGGTCACGGCCACGGCGATCGGCTACACCCCGGACATGCAGCCCGTTTTCGCTTCGGACTGCCTCGTTTGCCATAGTGATCGAAACCCTCTGGGGCGTTATTCGATGAGCAGCTATGCGGCGGTCCTGAGGGCGGTGAGTCCCGGCAGCGCTTCAAGCACGCTCGTCCGGGTCACTCAGCCGAACGGCAGCATGTTCCGCTACTGGAGTGGAAACCGGCAGGCCAAAGCCACACTGACCCGAGACTGGGTCGTCACCAACCGCGCTGCTCAGACACGGTAGAGGAAGTCCATGAGTCCCCCCTTTCGCCCCTCCCCGAAGCCGGTCCTGCTCGGGCTCCTGGCGGCGGTGTTGGCCTTCGGTCTCGCCCACGCGGCCGAGGCCGTGGTCAAGCCCCGGCCCGCGCCGGCCTTCAGCCTCAAGGACACGGCCGGGCAGTCCAGGACGCTTGCCGAGTTCCGAGGACGTGTCGTCCTCGTCGACTTCTGGGCGAGCTGGTGCGCCCCCTGCAAGGCTTCGTTCCCCGCGCTCGATTCGCTTCAGGAGGAATTTCGCGGCGACGGTGTTGAAGTAGTGGCGATCAACGTTGACGAAGATCCGAAAAACGCGGCGTCCTTCCTCGCCGGCCGATCGCCTTCAATGACCGTCCTTTTCGATCCCAAGGGCGTTTCACCCCAGGATTTCAAAGTGGAAGGGATGCCCAGTTCGTTCCTGATCGACCGCGAGGGCCAGGTCCGGTTCGAGCACACGGGTTTCACCGAGCGGACGAAATTCGAGTTCCGGCGAGAGATCGAAATTCTGCTCAAGGAGAGTCTCACGCATGCCCAGAAGTAGCAGGAAGCGAAGAGTCGGCCTGCTGGCCCGGGGATCGATCGTGATCGCTCTGGCCACTCTGGGCGGGGGTTGCGCCACCGTGAAGCCCTGGCAACGAGGGCGACTGGCCGACGCCTGTATGACGTTCGAGGCCAATGCGGGTTTGAGCGCCTATGCCGCGCATTGGCAAGAGTCCCGCGAGGGATCATCCGGCGGAGCGGGGGTTCAAGGCGGTGGATGTGGCTGCAAGTAGAGAGAACGCCCAGATCCGCCGGCCTTGGCGCATCGGCATCACCGCGGCGACCTTGGGCACGGGCGTTCTCGCGGCGCTCATCCTCGCCCCGGGACTCACCCGGAAAACCGACTCCGAGGAGATCAACATCCTCTTTCACGGATTCCAGGATTCGCGGGGCGTCACTGTCCTCAGCCCCACCATCGATCTGGCCAAGGACTTCACCGATCGCACCTCCCTCAAATTCAAATTCGGGGTCGACGCCATCTCCGCCTCCTCCGATTCTTGTGCCCGGTGCCACCCGGACGGAATCAGAAGCGGCCGGGCGGTGGCTTCGTTGGGAGTCGACCGAAAGTACGGCAACACGACTGTGGGCATCGGCGGGGAGTTCAGCCAGGAGAATTTCTACCGGGCCGTCACCGTGTCCACCAACGCTTCGCGAACCCTCAACCAGGCGAATACCACCATCGCCGGCGGTTACTCGTTTTCGTTCAACCAGCCGGTCCTCCACCCCAGCGAGTTCGCGGAGAAGCAGTACACCCATGGCGGGTATGTGTCCGTGACTCAGACCCTGACCAGGACCACGGTGGCTCAACTCGGCGCCGAGCTGGCCCAGATCCGCGGCTTTCAGACGAGTCCGTACCTGAGAACATCGGTCAACGGATTTCTGACCCTCGGACAAAGCCCCGATCTGAGAAACCGTTACACCCTGACCGCGCGCATCAAGCAGGCGCTTCCCGCCGCCACCTACATCGAGGCGGACTATCGGCGCTATCACGACAGCTGGCAGGTGGACTCGGACTCGATCAGCGTCGGAGTGTCGCATCACTTTGGCGACACCCTCCTTGCCTATGGGGCGTTTCGCAAGTACAACCAGACCGGCGCTTTCTTCTACGCGCCCTCGTACAGCGGATCGCCCGAGTTCTTCACCGGCGACTTCCGACTCTTCCCCTTCGACTCGAATCTGGTCACCGGCCGCGTGGTTTACAAACCTAAGGACGGCGTTTTCGGCATGAGGGCGGGCATGAGCCTGCTGTTTCAGTACGAGAGGTATTGGAGCAACCTGAATTTCTCCTCCGCGATCTTCACCGGCGGCGTGACCATTCCCTTCGGCCACAAGACGCCCTAACTGTTCCGACATGACGGTCCTCGAAACCGCCTCCGCGCTGGCTCTCGCTTCCAGCCTTGCCGCCCAGGCCGATCTCGGCGGAGAGAGCCGGGAGTTCCGCTACCTGATGGGGACTTCGGTTCAAATCGCGGCGTTTGGAGGCGATGAGGCCTCGCGAAAGGCTGCCATTGGGGAAGCCTTCGGTGCGATCCAGGAGGTGGATCGCCTGATGAGCAACTATCGGGCAGATTCCGAGCTCATGCAACTGAACGCCCGGGCGTCGAGGGAGCCGGTCACGGTCGGCGATCCGCTTTTCGCCGTCATCGCGGCCGCCCAGGAGGTGAGTCTTCGGAGCGGGGGCGCTTTCGACATCACAGTCGGGCCCCTGGTCCGGCTCTGGGGATTCCACGACAAGAAGCCCCATATCCCGGATGCCGCGGAGCTTCAGGCGGTGCGCCCTCTCATTTCCTACCGCAATCTGATTCTGGACGCGGCCCAGCACACGATCCGCTTCGGCCGCCCCGGAGTCGAAATCGACCTTGGAGGGATCGCCAAAGGCTTTGCGGTGGAGCTTGCGGGCGGAGTCATGCGACGCCACGGCCTGTCCGCCTTTATCGACGCGGGAGGCAACCAGTACATGGTGGGGCGACCGAACGGAAAGCAATCGTGGACTCTCGGAATCAAGGATCCGGAAGCCCCGGAGCATCTTCTCGGAAAAATCGAGGTCGATGAGGGTTCCGTGTCCACTTCAGCCCAGGGGTCGAGTTTTCTCATCGCCAATGGCCGCAAGTACGGCCACATCCTCGATCCCAGAACGCTGGAGCCGGCAGCCGACCGACTCAGTGTGACCGTGGTGTCCCAGGATGCGACGCTGGGAGACGCTCTCAGCAAAGTAGGCTTTCTGCTCGGTCCGACCAAGGGTCTCGCGGTCATCGAGTCGTTCCCGGGCGCGAGCGCTGTGATCTTCTTCAGGAATTCGAAAGGTGAATTGGATCTGATCTGCTCGAAAGCGCTGATCCCCCGTCTGAAGCGGGCAACGCAGCAGCCTTGACGTCTGTATGCCGGTCCTGACCGTTCCATTGAAGGGAAGACTCATGAAACTCTGCTATCTCGCATCCGGTCTTCTTGGCCTCGGACTCACCGTGGCCCTCGCCACCAAGGCCTCGAGCGCGGCCCCGGAAGGCGCGCCACCAACCAGCCTGGCCGGCGTCTGGGAGCTCAACAAGGAGCTGAGTGATGACCCGGCCAGAAAGATGATGGAAGCAATGCGGGAGATGGGCGGCCAGGGAGGACGTGGTGGCGGAATGGGTGGGGGTGGCGGAATGGGTGGGGGTGGCGGAATGGGTGGAGGCGGCGGCAAGGGTGGAGGCGGCGGAATGGGTGGGGGTGGAGGTAGGGGCGGTGGTGGAGGTAGGGGCGGTGGTGGAGGAATGCAGGGTCCAGGCGGGCGCGGTGGCCCCGGCATGGGTCTCGCCGGAGGTGAGCCTCCTCTCGATGGAACTCCCTCGGCCGATCGACCAGAAGGCGCTCACCCCCAAGGGGCGCGCGAAGGCGATGGAACTGGTCCCGAGCGGGCTCGCCGGCCTCGGGGAGGCATGCGAGGCCCGATCCCGTCCCCCGAATTTCACATCGAGCAGGACGGCGACAATATCGCCTTCCGCACCGAAAAGAACCTGCGACTGCTGCATTCAGACGGAGAGAAGAGGAAGAAGGAAGGGACTGAAGGCAGGCAGGAAGTGACCGCCCGTTTCGTCAAGGGAGCCCTTGTGGTGGAGAGCAAAGGAGAGCAGGGCGGCAAGCGAAAAGAGACCTACACCCGGCGCGAGGACGAAAGGCTTCAGATCGATTTCGACATCAGCGGCTCGGGCCGGATGCCGGGTCTCAAGTTCAAGCTGGTCTACGACGTGGCTCCCGCCCCAAACCCACAGTTCTGATAAGCTCCCCGCTCTTCACGAGACCCTCGTGGGCCGCTAGCTCAGCTGGGAGAGCGCCTGGTTCGCAATCAGGAGGCCGCCGGTTCGATCCCGGCGCGGTCCACCACTTTCACCAGTATCTACGCGAGTCTTATGAACAATCCCCCTCCCGGCTCAGGAGAGGTTTTGCTCTGGGGATGCACGGGGGGGGCACGGCAGGCCGAGGACAAAGCCCTTCCCGATCCCCTTCAGTCGTCTTACGGTACAGCCCTAGGTTAGTTTGAAGGTGCGATCTGTTTCGGCGGACAAATCACCGAACCGAAGGAGCAGAACACGCAGCAGTCACCCTTCAATGGTCGCAGACGGGTCCGACATCCTGAGCAAGTGTAGAAGTAGACGCATGCGTCCGTGGGCATCGTTTCAGTTGCGCGTCGGCCGCAACTTGGGTAGGTAATGACCGATTCGGTGACAATCACTCCACGGCCCGTAGCGTCGTCCAACCCGCCAGCATCTGACCCGCAAGACCAATAACAACGACCCACGCCTGAGGCTCATTCACGGCCGCGACCGCGGCGAAGCTGAAGACCAGGAATATGACGTTCGCCCAACGGATGACAGGCGCGGTCGCCATCCGGCAGGGCTCGACGCTTATATGTGTCCAGTTGAGGACACCGAGAAGGAGCAACCCCAGGCCCGTGCCGAGGAACCAAACTGCATCCGGAGACAGCCGCGAGTACATCATCGGCGTGACGGCGGAATGGACAAGAGCCACGAGCGAGACGGCCCCGCTGGATATCTGATGAACCCGCCGCCATCCCTTGAAGGTCACGCGCTGTAGCTTAGACCTCCAGCAGCGCAACGATTTCGTCGAGCCTCTCGACCTCCTTGGGAAGCCGTTCGTGAGTCGCGCGACGTCATTCCTCCGCCGCCTCCACCACCAAAGAAATAGCAGCCTTGGGCGCGGCCCCGCTTGGGCTCGCATTCATGGCGAGCAAGTCCACAACGACGGCCGCGCCCCCCGCCTCCGGCTTCATCGTCTACCCGCACAGCTCCAGACGTTTTCCTCGGGTGCCCGAGTTCATCGGTCAAAACGCGGAGGAAAGTGAACGAGACACGCACCAAGGCCGACCGCCGAAGCGGTCGCGGGAGGGATTCTTGCGCTCGCGATGGCGCTTTCCACCGGCGTCCGATACATTGCGGTCGGAGGAAATCTGGACATGCTCACGAAACGCGAATGCCTTCTAGGCAGCGGCCAGGTCAAGGGAACCATGATCCAGGCCCACCTCAACTGGCTCAAGCAGCAGAATGTGGATCCCACCACGGCGCTTCAGGGAAAAGCGCCTGGATGGGTCGGCGGCGCAGGGCGGCGTGGTCGGCGTGGTCGGCTTCGCCGTAGCTACTTGATACAGACGGCCCGGACCTGCTTGGCGTCGGTCCGGCCGGTCACGGCCTTCATTAGGCCGTCCTGGAGGAGGGTGCGCATGCCGTCCTTCAGCGCTTGATTGCGCATCGACTCCACGGTCGCCTTCTTCTGGATGAGGCGCTTCATTTCGTCGGTGGCCACGAGAAGCTCGTGGATGCCGACACGGCCCTTGTAGCCACCGCCGCACTTCTTGCAGCCCTTGGGCCGGAAGAACTTGTGCCCGAAGGGAGCCTTCAGCTCCGGCCAGAATTCCTCGCCATAGGCCTCGACGATGCCGTCGTATTCGCCCTGCTCGGGTTCGTACTCCTCCTTGCAGTCGCCACACAGCGTCCTCACCAGGCGCTGCGCCATGATCCCGAGCAGCGCATCCGCGAAGTTGAACGGATCGATGTCCATGTCCATGAGACGCGTGATGGTTTCGGGCGCGGAGTTCGTGTGCAGAGTGGAGAGGACCATGTGGCCGGTGAGCGACGCCTCGATGCCGGTGGCCGCGGTTTCATGGTCGCGCATTTCGCCGACCATGATCACGTCGGGGTCGGCGCGGAGGAAGGCCTTCATGGCCATGGCGAAAGTAAAACCGATCTTGGGGAATACCTGTACCTGACGCAGGCCGTACTGCGTGATTTCGACCGGGTCCTCGGCGGTCCAGATCTTCATGTCGACGGTGTTGATGAAGCCGAGACAGGAATGCAGGGTGGTGGTTTTTCCTGAGCCGGTGGGGCCGACGACGAGAGCGATGCCGTAGGGCTTGGAGAGGAGGGCCTGCATCTCCGTCAGGTTCCGGTCGGAGAATCCCATCTTCTCCATGGGGAGGGGCTTGCTGGCGGCGAGGATACGCATGACCACGTCTTCGTTGCCACCCGCGGTGGGAATGGTGGCGACGCGGAGCTCGATGACGCCCATGGGCCCCTTGAAACGGATCTTGCCGTCCTGAGGTTTGCGACGCTCTGAGATATCGAGCTTGGCCATGATCTTGTAGCGCTGCACGAGGGCGTTGCGGTGAGCCGGCGGCACCTCGAGGTGCTTCATGCAGTCGCCGTCAATGCGGAACCGGATGACCGTGGGCACCTGCTTGCCGTAGGGCTCGACGTGAATGTCGGACGTTCCCTTGTTATAAGCCTCGATGATGATCTTGTTCGCGAGCTTGACGATGGCGGTGTCGGTCTCTTCGGACTCCGGCTCACCACCACCCGAACCCTCCTCGCCCTCCAACTCTCCCTCCTCGCCGGAGCCGAGCTCGGTGATGATGGTGGCGAGATCGGCGGTGTCGTCTGCCGTGGGCGCGTCGCCCGGAGCGACGCCCACGCCGTAGCTGAGCGCCAGATACTGCATGATGTCGTCTTTGAGCGCGACCAGGAACTCGTGGCGGGGCGAGAGGTTCATCGCCTTGATGGCGTCGCAGCGCGTGAGGTCGTAGGGATCCTCGACGGCCACGAACATGGTTCCTTCCCGCTTTTCAATGGGCGCGGAGATGTTCTTCTTCAGGAAGTCGATGGTCAGCCGGCCCTTGATGTCTTCCGGCATCAGGTAGCCCTCGGGGGGGGCCCAGAACTTGCAGTTGTAGAACTGAGCCATGGCCTTGCCCAGTTCTTCCTTGGGAACCTTGAAATCCTCCATCAGGATCTTCGAAACGTCGACCTGATTGACCCGCGCCTTCGTGACCGCGGCCTCGATGTCTTTCTCGGACACCACGCCCTTGTCGATCAGCGCGCCATACTTGGTCGGTTTCGAGCTACGCGCGGCCCGATGCTGGTTATAGAAAGCGATGCCGAGGATCTTGGCGAGTTCCTCGGCGGCCTCCTCATCTTTGGGGCCAAACCCTGTGCCGCCCCGTTTGTTGATCAGCTGGAGCACGCCCAGCAGGTACTTTTCAAAGACGATCGGGCAGGCCAGGACCTGGGTGGTTCGATAGCCGGTGGTCTTGTCCCATCGCGCATCGAACTTCAAGTTGGGGTGGAGTTTCCCCAGTTCGGCGGGGTCGTAGGCGTTGCGGATGTTGATGGTTTTCCGGGAGAGCGCGGTGAAACCGGCGATCGACCCGAAGGTCTTGGGGACCCGGATCTCCTTGATGTCGGTGCCGGCCTTGAACATCGAAAACAGTTCCTGATTCTTGGTATCCAGGGCGAAGATGGTGACGCGGTCGGCGTCCACCAGATCCAGAATCTTGTCCTTCACCTCGACCAGGATGTCCTGAATGCTGGTCGCCGAGTTGAGAGCGTGGGCGATTTCGATCAGCCGTTTCCGGTACGAGACCTCTTTGGACGTATCCGCTGGTCTGGTGGTGGACATGGGAAGCGCGTGCTCCTTCTCTGGACTCGTCTTTGGATCTAGACGCCTGGGAAAGCCTCACTCCGCGGCACGGGCCGAAGAGAACGTCGACTCTGGAGGCAAGGATAGGCACCCGGCCCTCGGGGCGTCAATGCTTTCGAGCCGACCCTCGCCTCCGAGGACGCTCCGAAGGATCTTGCGGTCGGATCGACACATACATGTGTCAAGCATAGTGCTTAATACTTGAGTTTTTAGATTAAAGTTCCACCAAGTTAATTCTAAGGAGATTCCCATGACCCAGATCCCCCTTCGCGACTTCCTCGAAATTCCCTACGACCAGCTCGAGGAAATGAATCTCGAAGTGAAAAAAGAACGTCTCGCCCGGGTTTCCGCGGCGAAGATCCGCGACAAGCGCCTGCGCTATCTCCAGGAGGAGAAGCGGATCAAAGCGGTGACGGTGTGCTTCACCGACCTCGAAGGCCGGCTGCACATGCTGGACTACGACAAGAAGTTCCTCCTCGGGTCCGCCGACAACCTCACCTTTGACGGCTCTTCGGTCAGGGGCTTCACCGCTCAGCAGGAGTCGGATCTGCGTCTGGTGATCGACTGGGCCGCCTTCTACTGGCTGCCCGCCGACGTCTTCGGGCCGGGGAAGGTGCTGGTATTCGGCGAAGTCCTGGACCGCGATGGGGAGCCCTACCCCGGGGACATGAGGGCCAAGCTGAAGGCCTTCGCCAACCACATCTACGAGAAGGACGGAACGGTCTGCCATGCGGCCAATGAGATCGAGGGCTTCCTCTTCAAGGGCCGCGACGCGGAGCGCCGGTATCGCGAGACCATGCAATTCGATTTCATCTCCACCGGCGGCTACTACCACTCCCTCCCCGGCGACGCGCTCCGGCGGTTCATAGACCATGCGGCCGAGGTTCAGCGCGCCATGGGATTCCAGAACGAGAAGGACCATCCCGAGGTCGCTCCCTCGCAGTTTGAGATGAACTATTCGTACACCGAGGCGGTGATCGCGTCCGACCAGGTTCAGTTGTACAAGCTCCTGTGCCGACAGGTCGCGCAGAACTACGACATGACCGCCTCCTTTTTGCCCAAGCCGGTAACCGGTGTCAACGGGAATGGAATGCACACCAACCTCTCCCTGGCGCGCAAGGGGAAGAACCTCTTTTACGACGCCAAGGGGCCCGACATGCTTTCGAAGGCCGGCTGGGATTTTGTCGACCGGATCCTGACCAGCGCGAACGATATCTGCCTGATGCTGAACTCCTCGGTGAACGCGTACCGGAGACTCGACCCCCACTATGAGGCGCCGAACCAGATCAAGGCTTCGGCGAACAACCGGGGAGCCATGATTCGTATTCCCCTGGGGAATGAACGGTCGAAGCGGGTGGAGGTGCGTTCGGTGGCGCCGGACGCGAACCCCTATCTGGCGATCTACGCGATGCTGCGCACCGGCCTCGAGGGTCCGGTCTCGGAGAAGGAGGATGACCGCAAGGAGCGCACGCGGTTCCTGCCCGACAACATCTACGACGCGGTGCGTCTGTTCAAGGCCAGCGAGCTCTCGAAGAAGCTGGTGGGCGAAGAGGTGGCCGCCAAGTTCGCCGAGCTCAAGATGGCGTCAGCCGAGCGTTGCCCGAAGGCCCTCGGTTCCCTCATCAAGGTGGCGGAGATCCAGTTCCACCACGAAATCACGAACCAGTATCTGTGGAGCCACTTCTAGGCGCTCCCCTCGTTCTCGGGCAAGACCAAGGGCGGCCCGTCCGAAGGACGTTGCGCGGCTGCCAAGAAACCCATGCCGGAATGGCCATTTCAGGCCCCTTTCCGTCACTGCGAGTCGCTTCGCGGACTATGCCCGTGACTTTGGGGAGAAACCCATCACCGTCATCGCGAAGGACCCGTTCTTCCATGGACCGAAGCGATCTCGGCGGGGCCGCGAGATTGCTTCAGGCCACGCAGAACGACGAGGCCTTCGCGATGACGATGTTGGTGGAAACCGTCGGGGCCTTCGCTATGACGGTCGTTTGTTTCTCTCGAACCGTTACGGACGTGTCCGTCGAATGATGCCGAGCAGGATCCGCTTGGCTCCCGCGGGCGCCTTGTCTTCCCGCTCGAGCTTCGGCTTCTCCCTCATGAAACCGGCCTCTTCGGTGATTACAATCCGTCCGAGAAGCAGGGGGTCGCGTTCACAGTGCTAGCCTTGTCGAGTGAACCCAAGACAGCTACTTGACGCGGCCCTTCAGCTTCCGGCTGAAGAGCGTGCTGCTCTGGCGGGGGAGCTTATCCAGAGTCTGGACTCCGAAGTGGATCCGGATGCCGAGGCGGCCTGGTCGGCCGAGATCCACGCTCGCCTGACACGCGTTGATGCGGGTCAGGCGACGACAATTCCCTGGTCCGAGGCGCGTCAGCGTATCCACGCCGCGGCGGGCAGTGCGCCTCGAAATTGAGTTCCTCGACGAGGCGCTAGAAGAGGCTGAGGCGGCCGCTCGTTGGTATGCCGAACGAAGCGAGTCCGCGGCCTTAGGGTTCGCGGACGAGATCGGCGTGGCAGCTTCGGCCATTCAGCGGCTCCCGACGGCCTGGCCGCCCTTCGAACAGGGAACGCGCCGCTACCTGCTGCGCCGGTATCCGTTCAGCGTCGTTGATCGCGTCGAGCGAACTCGGATCCTGATCGTCGCGGTCGCGCATGGACATCGTCAGCCTGGTTATTGGCAGTCGCGCCTTCCCGTGCCCCATTAGAGACGCCTGTCTACTGGACGGTGGTCCGTTCTTCCGGGCGCAAAGGGGATCGCTCCTTTCCGCCCCGGAGAGTGCTGCAAGCACGCGCGGTTCCCTCCGAAGGTGGGTGCCTTGGAGCTCCCTGAGGAGTTGCGGCACTACGGCCGAGTAGCGCGGAGCTTCCCCTTGGGGAAGCGAAAGCCTGGCCACGCCCCACGAGTACGAGTACGCGGCGGCCTTGGTTTACGAATCCGCTCCGTACGTACCGCCCGTGACCACTTCCTCGGTCGCGAAGTCGGGCTTGTACTCGCGGTCGAAGGTCTCTTCGGCGGTCTCATAGACCTCCTCCGGGATTTCGACGCGCTGGTAGTACGGCATGCCGGTGCCGGCGGGAATCAGCCGGCCCATGATGACGTTCTCCTTGAGACCGCGCAGGTGGTCGACTCGGCCCGAGATCGCCGCCTCGGTGAGGACCCGG
>JAENWE010000124.1 GCA_016650185.1 Vicinamibacteria bacterium
CTCAGCCATGGGCAGTTCGTAGGTGATCATCACGCGGGTGGGCGTGATGTAACCCATGTTCTTCTGGATGCCGCGCTTGTCCTGACAGAGCTGGAGGATGGCGCCCACGAACTCGGGGGCGGTCAGAATCGTGGCCGTGATGACCGGCTCTTCGATAGCTTCGATCCGCCCGGGGTCAGGCAGCCGCGCGGGCGAATCGACATCGATGATGTCCCCGTTCGTCATCATGACGCGGTACTTGACCGAAGGTGCCGTGACGATCAGCTCCAGGCCGAACTCTCGTTCCAGCCGCTCCTCGACAATCTCCATGTGAAGGAGGCCGAGGAAGCCGCAGCGGAAACCGAATCCGAGAGCGGCCGAGGTTTCCGGCTCATAGTTGAAGGAAGCGTCGTTCAGACGCAGTTTTTCCATGGCCTCGCGAAGTTCGCCGTACTTGTTCGACTCGATCGGGTAGAGGCCCGCGAACACCATGGGCTTCACGTCCTTGAACCCCGGCAGCGCCTCGGGCGCTGGATTCCGGTCGTCCGTCATGGTGTCGCCGATCTTGGTGTCGGCGAGTCTCTTCACCCCCGCGACCACGAAACCGACTTCCCCGGCGGAGAGTGAATCGACCGGCGTCGGCTTCGGGGTGAAAACGCCCAGGCCCTCTACTTCGTGGCTTCCTTCCGAAGCCATCAGCCGGATCTTCATGCCCGGCTTCAGTTCGCCGTCGACGACATGGACCAGGATGACCACGCCGCGATACTGATCGAACCACGAGTCGAAGATCAGGCACCGTAGCGGTCCGTCGGGGTTCCCCTTGGGAGCGGGAATGCGGGCGACGATGGCTTCGAGAATCTCGGGGATGCCGATGCCCTGTTTGGCCGACGCGAGAATGGCGCCCGAGGCGTCGATTCCGATGACGCTTTCGATCTGTTCTTTCGCGCGTTCGGGCTCGGCCGAGGGAAGATCGACTTTGTTGATGACGGGGATGATCTCGAGATGGTTCTCCACCGCGAGGTGGGCGTTCGCGAGGGTCTGAGCCTCAACGCCCTGGCTGGCGTCGACCACCAGTAGAGCGCCCTGACAGGCGGCCAGCGACCGGCTCACTTCGTAGCTGAAGTCGACATGTCCAGGCGTGTCGATCAGATTGAGGACGTAGTCCTTCCCGTCCCGGGCCTTGTAGTTGAGTCGCACCGAGTGCTGCTTGATGGTGATGCCGCGTTCCTTCTCGAGATCCATGGCGTCGAGGAACTGGGCGCTCATTTCGCGGGCGGTGAGGGCTCCGGTCGCCTCCATCAGACGGTCGGAGAGCGTGGTCTTTCCGTGATCGATGTGGGCGATGATCGAGAAGTTGCGGATCTGTGAAAGTTCGGTCACGTCTACCTGAGGTGAAGAGAAGAATCGAATGAGAGGGCCGGTGACAGGATGTCAGCGCGCGCGCTGCATCGCCGTCGCCGCCGCCCCGATCGCACCCGCCTGGTGGCCGAGTTCGGCCGCGACAAAGGAGGCGCGGCCAAAGATTTCGCCGAACGTCCGGGCCCGGGCCGCCCCCATTATCCGCGGAATCAGCAGATCGGCGCTACGGGCGAGGCCGCCGCCGATGACGATTCGCTCGAGGTCGAGGATCTGAAGGGCCATGGCGCAGGCCCGACCAAGGGCCGACCCTGCTCGGTCGATGAGATTCAAGGCGAAGTAATCGCCCGCCCGTGCGGCCTCGAATATGGCGGCCGCGTCGAGCGGATCGGCCTTCTCGAGCGAGCTGTGCACGCCGGACCCAAGAGCCGCGCGGGCTCGTCCCACCAGGTAGTAAGCACCGCACTCGGTTTCCAGGCATCCATGCTTGCCGCAGGCGCAGGCATCGCCCTGGGGCTCGACGGGCACGTGCCCGATCTCTCCCGCGAACCCTGAAGCGCCTTCGTAGGGCTCGCCGTTCAGGACCAGGCCCCCGCCCACTCCGGTGCCGGCGGTTATCAAGAGGACATGCGAGAGACCGCGCGCGGCGCCGTAGCGAACCTCGGCGAAGGCGGCAGCGGTGGCGTCATTCATGACGCTCACCGGGATCTGAAGGGCCGCCTCAAAGCGGGGCTTGGCATCGACGTTGCGAAGCGAAGGCAGGTGCGGCGATGCGGTCAGCCGCCCGGTGGCCTTGTCGACCAGTCCCGCTACCGCGACTCCGGCGGCTTTCGCTTCCGACGTCGGATCGAGTTCGCGCCTTAGGTCCGCAAGCTGCAGGCACAGCGCCTCGAGTGACTCATGGCGAACCGCGGCTTCGCCATGGCCCACCACCGCAAGATCCCTAAGGGCGACCGCCTTGATAAAGGTGCCGCCGATGTCGAAGCCGAGGGTGAGCATGGAAGGGGGTCACGTGGCCGGAGCGCTGCCGGACGACCCTCGAATGCTATCAACGCACGCGGCTTCGGGGCGGCGGGACCCGCGTTGTCGGCCGCTGGATCCCGCAGCGGGTCTCGGTCTCCAAGGGCTTGAACGGGTCGGGCGAGGGATAATCGTGAACGAACTCATGACCACACTCCACGATCTCAAGAAACAGGGCTTCAAAGGCGGCGCGTCGGTTAAGGATGAGATGCGACGCAATCTCCTCACCAAGCTCCGCGACCAGGAGCCCCTCTTCCCCGGAATCGTTGGCTACGACGAGAGCGTCATCCCGGAAGTCGTGAACGCCGTCCTGTCGAAACACCACATGATCCTGCTCGGACTGCGCGGCCAGGCGAAAACCCGACTGATCCGCCAGCTCGTCTCGCTGCTCGACGAGCGCATGGCGGTGGTGAAGGGCTGTGAGATCCGCTGTGATCCGTTTGCTCCGCTGTGCAGCGCCTGCAAAGACAAGCTCGCCGCGCACGGTGACCAGATCGAGGTCGATTGGATTCACCGCGACGAGCGATACGTCGAGAAGCTCGCCACCCCGGATGTCACCATCGCCGACATGCTGGGGGATCTCGACCCCATCAAGGCGGCCAAAAGCGGACATATCCTCTCGAGCGAGGGCGCCATTCATTACGGCCTGCTGCCGCGGTCGAATCGGGGCATCTTCGCCATCAACGAGCTTCCCGATCTCGCACCCCGCATCCAGGTTGGACTCTTCAACATCCTTCAGGAAGGCGACATCCAGATCAAGGGCTTCCCGGTTCGGCTGCGCCTGGATGTGGCGATGGTCTTCACCGCCAACCCCGAGGACTACACCGCGCGGGGCAAGATCGTGACCCCGCTCAAGGACCGCATCGGCAGCGAGATTCGCACCCACTATCCGGAGACCATCGCTCTCTCCTCTTTGATCACGGAGAGCGAAGCCTTTGCCCAAAGGAGTCTGCCCGTTTTCGTGCCCGGCTTCGTGCGCCATACCGTGGAGGCGGTGGCCTTCGCGGCACGCCGGGATCGCCGAGTGGACAAGAAGAGCGGCGTCTCACAACGTCTCGCCATCAGCGTGCTCGAAAACGCCATCTCATCGGCGGAACAGCGGGCCCTGGCCTACGAGGAAACCGAGATCGTGCCCCGCATCGCGGATATCTACGTGGCCCTTCCCGCGGTGACGGGCAAGATCGAACTCGAGTACGAGGGCGAGATGGCGGGTGGCGCCGTGGTGGCTCGCGATCTGGTGCGCGAGGGCCTGAAAGAGGTGTTCGCCAACGAATTCGGCGGGGCCAACATGCGCGGTTTGATCGACTTCTTCGAGCAGGGCGGCGAGATCGGCGTTTCGGACGACCGGAGCGCGTTGGACTTGCTGGCCACGCTGTCGAAGGTGCCCGGTCTGCTTGCGCAGGCCGGCCGCATTCTTCCGGAGCGGAGCGACGCGCCCACCCGCGCCGCCGCGGCCGAGTTCATTCTCGAGGGCCTCTTCGCCCAGAAGAAGATCGGACGATCGGATGAGGGGACCTATATCGCGGTCGAACGCAAGAGCGAGGAAGGCCCCGATCTCGACCGGCTGGAGCGCCTGGCCCGCCTGAAGCGCCAGGTGAACTAAGGGTTTTTTGGGCGATGCCCCGCTTCACTTATCACAAGCATCGACCGAACCTCTGGGAGGACCTCGACCTCTCGGATCTCGTGAATGCCATGTCCGAGTTTCTGCTCGGAAGCGGCTTTGGCGAGCCGGCGGACGGCGAGTCGCAGACCTCCCGGGAGGATCTGAAGGACGCCATCATCAATGCTCTGATGACAAGCAATCTGCTTCCCGATGAGGATCTGCAGAAACTCTTCTCGAATGAGGATACGCTGAACGAGTTCCTCGAGAAGATCATCGAACGCCTGATGAACGAGGGCTTCATCCAGACCGCCCAGAACGGCACGGGGTCGATGGAAGACAGTGACGACCAGGGCGAGGCCGGCGGCACCGGCGCGCCGGTGCGATTCGAGTTGTCGGAAAAGGGCACCGACTTCCTCGGATATCGCGCGTTGCGGGAGCTGATGGGGGCCCTGGGACGGTCTTCGTTCGGATCGCACGACACCCACGACCTGGCCACCGGTGTCGACGCCAGCGGTCCGTCGAAGCCCTACGAGTTCGGGGACACTTTGAATCTCGACGTCAGCGAGACCCTTCTCAACACCATCCGAAGAACGAAGACTCTGGAGGTCACGGAGGATCACGGCCTCGACGTGGGCTACGAAGACCTCGTGGTGCGACAAACCGAGTATCGGTCTTCCTGCGCCACCGTGGTGATGCTCGACTGTTCACACTCGATGATCCTGTACGGGGAGGACCGCTTCACCCCCGCGAAGAAAGTGGCGCTGGCCCTTTCGCATCTGCTCCGGACCCAGTTCCCCGGCGATTCGCTGCGCGTGGTCCTCTTCCACGACTCCGCGGAAGAGATTCCCCTCTCGATGCTCGGACGGGTGAAGGTGGGTCCGCACTACACGAATACCCGCGAAGGCCTGCGAGTGGCCCAGCGAATCCTGGCCCGCGAGAGCAAGGACATGAAGCAGATCGTGATGATCACCGACGGCAAGCCGACCGCCCTCACCCTCGACGACGGACGGATCTATCGCAACCCCTTCGGGATGGATCCCAAGGTCATCGGCCTCACCCTCAAGGAAGTCATCAACTGCCGGCGTCAGAACATCATGATCAACACATTCATGCTGGCGAGAGACTATGAGCTCGTGGCTTTCGTGGCCAAGGTCTCCGAGCTGACCCGGGGTAAGGCCTACTTCACGAGCCCCTACGATCTGGGCGAGGCCGTGCTCATGGATTTCCTGCGCAAGAAGCGCACGGTCGGGCACTGATCCAAGCTCACCTTCAGGCCAGTCCTCTGACCTCCCGGCTTCTCAAGGACGCGGCGGGTTTCCTGCTGGCTTGCCTGATCGGGGCCGCCTTCGTCCAGTGCCACCGCCAGGCCCACTTCGATCCGCACATTGTCTGGGACGGCTTCACCCTTCCCGGTTTCGATGCCCACGTGTACGTGGCCATGGCCGAAGAGCCGCGCGTCTTCACCGTCAGTCCCTGGGGATACCGGATCCTTCTCCCCGGCCTGATCGGTTCTTTCTTTCCGCCTCGACTGATCGCGCCCGGTTTCGAGTGGATGGCCCGAGGCTCGTTGATCGCGGCCAGCGGCCTGCTCTTTGTCTACTTGAGAGTTCGCGGGGCCAGACGGCGCGCCGCGATTCTGGCCGCGGCCGCGGTCCTGGCAACACCTCCCGTGAGCGCCGTGTTCGCGAACCCTTTCCTGGTCGAGCCTTTCGCCCTGGCCCTGCTTCTTTTCGCCCTCATCGCGATCGAGGGTGGCGCGACCCCGTGGGTGGTCGCCTTGTCTCTGGCGGCCCTGTCGTTGTCGAAGGAGATCTGGGTGCTGCTCCTCCCTGTGATTTTTCTGAGGGAGGCTCCCGAGGGGGCGAAGGCCGCGGGACTGCGCACTCTTGGCATGGCCGGTCCGGCCATCTGGATCGGTCTTCTCATGCGAGGGATGTGGATACCCCAGGGTGGTTCGCAACGTCCAGGGACCGACTACCTCGCAACCCTTGGATCGATGGGATCCAGCGTCGCTGTCTTCGCTCCTCAGTTTCTGCTCGGCGGTCTCTCGATCGTCGCTCTTGTCGCCTTGTACCGCCCGGGAGCGCGCGACTATGCGCGGAGGCACGTCTTCACCATCGCGCCCCTGCTCGTATTGCCGCTCTTCGCCGCGGCCTACACCGGCGAGGGCGCGGCCACCAGTTTCTTCGCCGATGACGTCCGGCGGCTGCTCATCTACGTGCTGCCCTTCGTGGCGGCCTTGGCCGTGTTCCTCGACCCCGGGCATGACGACCAGACGGAGCAGCTTTGGGGCTCGCCCATCCTTCAGCGCCTGGCGATCGCCTTCACCGTCACTCTCATGCTCGTCCCGCTGGGTCTCGATCGCTATTCACGAATCGACCTGTCGACCTCGCGCGACGGGCCCTATGTGCTGGGCTTCGTCCGTGAGACTCTCAAGACCGGTCGAAAACTGTCTC
Organism: Vicinamibacteria bacterium; assembly: GCA_016650185.1. Taxonomy (GTDB): domain Bacteria; phylum Acidobacteriota; class Vicinamibacteria; order Fen-336; family JAGNNV01; genus JAGNNV01. The sequence continues at coordinate 6,415 of JAENWE010000124.1, forward strand.
GCGGAGAGACCGTCGTTTTCGATCCGACGCAGCGGAAATTCGCCTGGGGCGTATCGCCTCCAAACGAGCTGTCCAAACTGCGCTTCTTCCTGCGGAGCGGCTTCGGACCGCAGGCCCATTACGGCGTTGATGACATCAGGATGCGGGCCACGAGCGCCACGTTGATAGCGCCTGTCCTCGAAGCGCGTGCGCTCAACTTGACCCTCACCGTGGACGCTCGGGAGTCCGCCTGGATTACGGTGCTGGCCGCGGGCGAGCGCATCGGCGAGGTCTTGGTCGGACCTCAGGCGGTGAAGGCGACGTTCGAGATTCCGGCCACAAACCTGCGCCGAGGAGACAATCCGATCGAACTGCGGTGCGAGAAGGCGCCGACTGCTTTGCCCAGGCTCCTGGGCCTTGAACTCCGCCAGCCTCTCGCATCTCGGTAATCAACCCAGGCACACGAGACACGGTCAAGCCTCTTCGCGCTCAGGTTCGGGAAGCGGGGGCGCGCTCTCGGGCCACCTGTACGTCACGATGCGCCGATCCACCTGCACGTCGCGAATCACGGTCAGGGGGTAGCAGGTTCGACGCCAGCCGTCTACGACCACATCCCGGGACTGACCGACGCGCAATCGTATCGACCGAGCCACCACCGTGGTGCCCGCCGTCCAGTCTCTTTTGGGACTCCCGGCGATGACGACGAAGTCCGCTTCGCGCCCGGCGAAGGCCCGGCAGGCTTGAATCTGATCGCCGCTGAGCAAGCCTCCCAGGCGCGTGGCCGCGAGCCCTTCCAGAAGCGAGGCGCCTCGTCCCACCGTCCCATGGATAATGGTGTCAATGAAGGTGAGGATCGGGTCGCCCTTGGGATGATCAACCGCCAGGGTGATCGCGCGATAGATGCCCGAGGTGAAGAGGTAGGTCGCGATCCACCCCACCGGGGTGAAGAGGAAGAACGTCAACGGAGCCAGCGCGTTCACCTGAAGAGCCGCCGTCACCGCCATGGTCGGATCTATTCCCTCGATGGCCGCCCCGGGCTGGGCGAGCCTTATCGCAAGTCTCGCCCCCTCTTCGGCCGAGATGCGCGCCTGTTCGAAGAAGCCCGCATAGCCGATTCGCACTCCCAGCCCGGCGGTCACAAGCGTCGACAGCATGGCGCCGCGGCGCATCTCTTGCCAATAACGCGCAGGAAGCAGGCACCGGAACACTCCGACCAGTATTTCCAAAGTCCTGGAAGAATGCATGGGCCGAGGGCGGCGGTCAAGTCCACGTAGCAGGATTCCAGGCCGGCAAGCGCACTGGGTAGCGAGGATCGATTGAACAGGAAAGATGTGATTCAAACGAACAGAAATGGTTTCCGGCCCGCCCGCGCTTTCAAACCGGCGAGCGAGCGACGGGGCTCATCGACGACGGCTGACCTTCTTCTTCGCCTTGGACTTGCTTACCTTGGGCGGTGTCTTGGGTTTGGCCTTGGTTTTGGGCGCGGCACGAGTCGCCTTCTTTACTTTCTTCTTGGCCGTCACTTTCTTCTTGGCCGTCTTTTTCTTCGGCGCGGCCACGTCCCCGCCTCCTCCGCTCATGTCGTAGAAGAACTCTTCGCGGACGATCTTCCCGTCCCGGACCTCATAGAGCGCCACCTCCTCCATACGCATCTTCTTCCCGGCCATGGGACCCGCGACGGGGGTGACCACGAAGTTATAGATCACGGCGAAGCGATCTCCGTTCGGGAACGGGCCTTTCACCTCGGCGCTGTGAACCTTGTGATTGTCGATCCACCACTGGTTCTTGCCCCGAATCACGTCGCGGCCGCTCATCACGGCGGGCATGGTCTCGTCGCCTCGCGCTTCGACGCTCACGACATCGTCGCTCAGGAGCGTGTCCACCGCTTCGATGTTCTTGCCGGCGCGGCACAAGGCCACTAGTTGATCTGCGACTTCCTTGCTTGTCATATTCTTTTCTTCCTCTTACTTTTGCTGTTTCGCCGCTCGACCCTCGAAACGGCCAGAGGGAATCGTAGACCAAAGATGAAGACAAGGGTTGTCATATTTTCCGCGGTTCAGTTCGTTGAACACCGCGCTGTCTAGGATCCGGCCACGTGCTCTGGAAACAGATCGGGCATCCAGCGCGCGGCCAAAGCAGCAGGAAAGACCAGACACAATGGCGCACGGCTGCTTTCCGACCGAAGAACGCCCCGGTCGGTCAGCGAATCTCGGGGCCCGGGGGTGCGACACTCACAAGGGGCACGTCCCAGTGGCCGTCGAGGATTTCGAACCGCCGCTGCTCTTCTTTCCTGAAGGTTTCCTGGTCCGGGTAGAGACGCTTCTGGATCGCCGCCTCC
>JAENWE010000125.1 GCA_016650185.1 Vicinamibacteria bacterium
CCGGGCTATCTCGCGGTGGCCTATCCCGAGCATCTGACCGCGGCCGCGCTGCTGGTTCTGGTCGCGATGGCGCTGTGCGTTCGGGGTCGGCTCGGCGCTTTTCTGCTTGGATTCCTCCTCGGAGTTTCGCTCCTCTTCCGCGAGACCCTTCTCTTCGCCGCTCCGTTGTTGGCCCATCTGGTGGGCGGGAGGAGGGCCGTTCGTTTCTTCCTGCCCGGGCTGGTTCTGGCCCTGCTGACCGTGCTGCCTCCGTTGTCGGCGAATCGGGCCGTGCATCCAAACGCTCTGTATCCAAGCGTCCTGAGCGAGGCGCTCAAGAGCCCGGAACCGGTGGCGCATCTGGCTTCAGCTCTGCTGGACAACACCCGAACCAATCTCGACCTTCTCTTCACGTCGAATCCTCGAGAACGCGCCGAGGATGCGGTATTGCTTTTCCTGCTTGGGCTTGGGCTGCTGGCCCTGCTGGCTAGCTTTCAACTCGATCGGCGAGAGCGTGACTTCGTATGGGCCACTCTGGTCTCGACCGCGCTGCTCTTCGCCGCGATGGTGGTGATCTATGTGGTGCGCGAACGCGGAGGGGTCTGGGGGGGCATCCGGGCGCTCATGCCCCTGGCTCCCTTGTTCGTGATCGGTCTGTGCGGATTGAACGTGGGACGGACCCCGGCCGGCCTCCTGGTGGCGGCGCTCGTCTCCGTCAGCCTCTTTCTGAACTCCTGGCAGATCGCCTTCTTCAACCGGTACAAGACCACGAATCTCGAAGACCAGGATCGGGCCGCCACGTTCATTGAAGAGCGGACAAAGAGATTCGCACCGCGGCGGGTGGTGGGCGGGAAGTATTTCCAGTACGGATTCCGGAACTTCCCGGTCGAGGTTGTCTGGAGCGGGCGGACGACATGGGAAGCCTGAACCGGCTCTATGCGAAGTTCCCCTTCGATTTCGTGGTCATCCACCGTCGCAGCTCCATGCGATTCGACCTTCGGAAAGACACCCGCTACGAGTGGGTGAACGCCGCGGAGGGACAGCCGGCCGAGTATCAAATCTACCGGCGGGTGGAGCCTTGAAAGGGGCGGGCTAGAAACCTGACGGGAGCGAATAGACCACCGTGCTGCCTCCGTCGAAGGCGATAGGAAGCCGGCGGCGGCGGCCTTGCCCCACGATGTAGTCCGCGCCGAATTCGCGGGCCAGGGCCACTATCTCGGCATCCGAATACTTGCCGAATTCCTGGGCCATCACGGTTTCCATCCGGCGCCCCCACTCTCGGGCAAATCCGTCGTCAAAGTACTGCTGGGTCCCATCCTTCCACTCTCCCACAATCGCCCGCTCGGAAAATACTCTGAACCCGGCTTCCTGGGGTGGGGTCAGGAACACCGCGGTCTTCGGGGTTTCTGTGCGGGCCCAGTTCTGCGCGGCCCGGAAGGAGCCCTGTTCGAAGCGGATGCGCTGACGTCGATAGTTGTCGGCGACCAGGGGCCCCGCGGTCAGGGCGAAGGCCAGGAGCGACAGAACCAGAGCCCGCCGTCGATCCTTCTGCCGGATCGAAAGAGTCACGAGAAGGCTGGTCCCCAGGACCGCGAAGATAGCCGGGTTCTGCAGGCGCCGGACGAACTCCGCGAGGTAGTCCGTCCAAAGGACGGTCCGGTCGGGCCATTCCAGAGCCACCAGCGCCACCGCGCCAAGAAGGCGCACCCAGGTGGGGAGAGGGGGGTCATTGGCCGCGAATACTGCGATCAGGACGAGCGGACCCAATTGCTCGAGGCCGGTGGCGAAGACGGTGAGGAAGTAGAAGGCGGCAAGCACCCGCATGAGCGGAGACGTTCGCCACAGGCGAACGATGTCCGCGGCCATAAAAACCAGCAAGATGACGGAGAGGAATCGCCAGATGCGGTGGGGCTGAAACTGGAGAAACGCTTTGACCGGAATGAACTCCGTGAGAATCGTTCCGCTCACGAACAGGATTGCGGTGGCGAAAATGAAGACGCTCAGATTCCGTAGCCGACCGGGTTCCGAGCGGGTGGCGGCGGCGAGTCCGAGGAGGAGCCAGACCACCGCGTCAGGGAGCGCATCGCCAAAAGTCCCCGGGAAGGAATGGTGGGACGACCGCAGAATCAGAAGATCGAGCCATTCTCTGGTCATCGGCTTCCCCTGACCCGCGGCATGGGCCAGAAAAGGAAGGACGGGTAGCCACGCGATTCCCAGGCGGATCAGGGTGGAGCGTCGAGGCAGGGTCTTCCCTTCCCACAAGAGCATCAGGGTGAAGGGAACAAGCAGGTACAAGGAGTAGAGGGCGTGGTTGTACACCCCGAGAGACAGAATGAGGAGCGGCAGAACCCTTCGGCCCTCGAGGAAGAGTGCGAGCGCCATCAGGTTCAGGCCCGATGCCAGGTGCGAGTGCGAAAAGGCGACTCGGTACAGCGCTTCCCCGGCCAGGGCGATGCGGACCGGCATGGCGAGCAGGACCGCGAGCCCGCCCACCCGGCTGTCCCCGCCACTGGCCCAAACCCCCATCCGATAAACCGCCGCGTAGGTGAGAGCAATCGAGATCACGTAGAGCGCGTAGTAGGCGAAAGGCACCCAGTCGGTCGATGGGAGAAAAGAGGCCAGAAGCTGGTAGAAGATCGTGGGAAAACGATCGCCAGTCGCCACCAGAATGTCGTTCGAATAGAGCGATCGATCGATAAACCTCTTCAGAATCGGCACGGTAATTCCGTGATTGCTGTCCCCGAATCGATACCCGATCAAGGTCAGGCTCGCGAGCGAGGCGAGGAGCGAGAGGGTGGTCCCTTGAAGCCGCGTCAGAGTAGTCGACGAGGGAGGCTCGGAACGGGGGGCGGGGTTCTGATCGGACAAGGGGTCTTGGGGGCGGGAACCTCTGGGCACCCTGCCGGGGGGAGTCTAAGTTTGATCCCGGCTGCCTCGCTACCTGGAGAGCCGCCTGAGAGAATCGATGGGCATGAGCTTCGCCCCCCGCGCTCGCCCCCCGTTTCTTGAAGCCCTGGTCTATGTGGTCCTGACCTTCGTCTTCCTGATCCCGCAGAGCCTGGCCCCGAGTTCCCGCATAGCCTACGTCGGCGATTCGCTCGAGAGCGTCGCCATCGTGGGTTTCGTCGGCCACCAAATCGTCACGGATCCGGCGCACATGTTCGATGCGGGGTTCCTTCATCCCCAGAGAAACGCGCTCACTCTGACCGACCATCGCCTCCTCCCGTCGCTGACGGTGGCGCCGGTGCTGTGGATCTCACGGAACCCCGTATTGGCCTATAACGCCGCTCTCCTCATCGCCTTCATGCTCGCGGCTTTCGGGGGGCGGTCCCTCGCCTTGGCGTTGGGTCTCGGGCGGATTCCCGCCGGATTCGCGGGAGCGCTCTTCGCGTTTCACACTTATGCGATCAACGAGGCTCCGCGACTCAACATCGTGAGCCATGGCTTCGTGGCTTTCGCGCTCGCCGCTCTTTTGGAGTGGCTTCGGAGCGGTGACAACCGCTCCCGCTGGCTCTTTGCCATGTTCCTGCTGCTCCAGGGCTATTCCGCGAACTATCACCTCCTCTACGGAGTGCTGCTTTCGGTCCTGGTGATCGCGGTCTTCGGCTGTGCCCACCCCCGACGCGCGGTCGCCCGTCTCCCTGGCCTGGTGGTTCCAGGCCTCATCGCCATCCTCCTCTTCATTCCCGTCATCGTCCCCTATCTGAGGACGTTCAGCAGTCTGGAACTGGTGAGATCGCGGCCGCGGGGCATCGACCTGATGCATTACTTTTCCACTTCTCCCTCGAACTGGATCTGGGGGGCCTTCGGGCCCCCGGCTCGTCTTCAGCAGCAAGGTCCCCATTTCGTTGGTTTCGTCGCTCTCCTGCTCGCCCTCTCGGGCCTCTTTCTTTCCCTCCGAACCGCGGGAGCCGGGGCCAGGCATCGTACCTGGGCCTTCGGCGTCGCCGCCTTGATCGTCCTTCTGGTCACGCTGTCCCTGGGCGATCGGATGACCATCCTGGGCTCGGATATCGGGCCGGGCCCTTACGGTTTCCTGTACGATTTCGTGCCGGGCTTCAAGCTGGTGCGCATCCCCGAGAGACTTGGGCTCTACGTCATGCTTGGGGTTGGTCTCCTCGGAGCCGCATCTCTCGAACGCCTGGTTCGGAACAAGCGACGTGGCCTCGCGCTCGCCCTAGGCGCATTCGCGGTTCTCGAACACGTCTCGCCGCTCGCCATCACCACCGACATCCCGCGGCCATCGGAGTTGCCCGCGGTCTACAAGTGGCTGGCCGCGCAGCCGGACGAGCCCGTGGTGGAACTTCCGGTTCGGGGCGAGGCTTTGATTCGACAGGAGACGGTGGAGATGTTCTTCGCCGCCTACCACCATCAGCGGGAGCCACTCGGATACAGCGCCTATCCAACCCTGCTGTCCAAGGTGGTGAGGCGATCCCTTCTCGAATTTCCCTCTGATGCCACCCTGAACGTTCTGTCAAAGATCGGCATCCATCGGGCCATCGTCCACGAGGGGCGGGAGCTGGCTCCGGACTTGCGCAATCAGATCTTCAATTTCGGCCCTCCGGACAAGGATCGACGGTTCGCCGAAGCGGTGGCCGAGGCGCAACTCGATGTGGTGGCGAACACGGATCGGGCGGAGCGTGAGGGTCGTCTGGTGCTCGAATCACGCTTCGGTCCATGGAGCGCCGGGTCGCTCGCAGAGAGCGGAGAGCGCGTCTACCGGTTCGATCAGCCGAGCCCGATCCGCCCCGCCCCGAGGCCTCGGGGAGAGCGGGTGGAGGCCTCGCGGTTGCGTCTGCGGACCAAGGAAGGCGACGCTTCGGCGGCCTTCGACGATCGCCTGGAGACGAGCTACGTATTGGACCGCCCTCTACGCGGCGACGAATTCGTCGAGGCGCGTTTTGGCGAGCCCATCGCGGTCTCCGGAGTGGAGATCGTCCTTCGTCACGAGAGCGCCTGGCCCACCCGGTTTCGGGTGGCGGTATTAGGGATGGATGGCCAATGGACCGAAGCGGCCGTTTGGGACGGCCCCCATCTGGCGCAGCTCGTCGAGGGTCTGCTCGAGAATCCGCGTGCCGGGACCATCGGTTTCGTTCTGAACGGTGATCCGGTCCTCGGCGTGAGCCTTCTGCCGCAGATCGGCGCCACCAGTGCCGCGGGATGGAGCCTGCCCGAACTGCGTATTCTCGAAAGGCGCTAGTCTCAGCGTCTGGGGGCTCGGTTCCTCAGCCGCCGCAACGCTTCCGCGAAATCCCTGGGTGGGGTGCTTTCGCAATCAATGGGCTGAGCGGTGAACGGGTGAGGGAAGGCGAGCCTGGAGGCGTGAAGGAAGGGCCGGCTCGCCCCGGACCTCTCCTTGCCCCCGTAGACGCCATCCCCCATGATGGGATGGCCGATCGCGCGCAGGTGCAGTCGGATCTGATGCTGGCGGCCGGTATCCAACTCGACTTCAAGGAGCGACGCTCTGGAGAATCGTTCCACTACCTTGTAGTGAGTGATCGCATGACGCGAGGGTTCATCGTCATCTCGGGCGATATGCCGCTTGCCCCCCTGATATTCATCGGCGATGGGAAGGTCGATGGTGCCGGGATCATTCCGAGGAACTCCCTCGACGAGCGCCAGATAAAGGCGAAGGAAGGCGTGATCGCGAAAGGCGGCTCGCCCCGCCGCATGGCATTCGCGCGAGAGGGCCATGGCCAGGAGGCCGGAGGTACCGCGATCGAGCCGATGCAGCGCCCCGACATAGGCACGCGATCCTCGAATCCTCTCGAGGTCCTTCCGAAGCCTGCTGAGGACGCTGTCGTCGTGCGTTCCCCCCTCGGTCGGAACACTCAAAAGGCCGGGTGGCTTGTCGACCACCACCAGCGTTTCGTCCTGGAACGGGGCGGGCAGGGACAGGCGGATCGCCTCTTCGCGCCGCCGGTTGGGGTTGAAGGTGACCAACACGTTCGGCGCCACTCGATGCCCGGCATCGCGGATCCTCTCGGACTCCACATCGACCTGGCCCGCAGCGATCACGTCCTGGGCCTTCCGTCGCGAGAGCCCGAACTCGCGGGCCACCCGCACATCAAGCCGCTCGTCGGGAAAGTCCACCATCGTCCTTCAGGAAGGATAAGCCTTAACAAAAAAGGCCCCGCTTTGCGGGGCCTTTGTACAGCGTTGTCCGGCTGGTTACTGGATTTCGTTCTCGTCCGGCGCGACACCCTTGTGGGTCCGAACGTGCGAGCCGGCGGATTTTTTCAAGGAGTCAATCAACTCGTGGGTGATCGTGGCCTTGACGTGGACTTTGTCGTCTTCGGTGGCCACCGATATTGAATCGGCGATCTGAGCGAGTTCGGCTTTCTGACCGGCCTGCAGCGACAGCAGCGCGGAGAAACCACGGAGCACATCGGCGATCTTCGTCGCCGACTTGGCGTCGGCTGCTTCGGCGGTCGCGGTCATTCCCACTTCGGGATCGAGATGGCCATAGGCCACCACCTGTTTGATGGCGGGCAGATTCGCGGCCGGGCCGCCGATCTCGGAGGTCACACGAGAGAGAACCGAGGGTCCACCGACCGCCCAGAATGTCGACCCCGGCTCAACGCTCTCGAGCAGAGACACGAGCGCCGCGTTGTCGCGGATGCCACGGCCACTGGCGCGGTTGGCCAGGAAGGTGTCCACCGAGGCTGTGTCTCCAGCCACCAGAATGCCGGCATCGAGCAGGGCGACCGCGCCATTCGACTTGCCGCTTGCTTCGCGGTAGATGGTGACGCCATCTCGGCGCTCTTTCGAAGCCTTGCCCGTTTCGGGTATGGAGGCCTCGAGCCGCGCGGCATCGAAACGACCGGTCACGAAGACCAGAGCGTTCTCGGGGCGGTGCCGTCGGACGCCGTCCAGGGCGGGCTCGGCGGACTTCGGGTCCTCGGTCTGGGGTCGCACCGCGACCACCACGGAGTCTATGTCTCGAGCGGGATTGAGGCCGGTCTTTCGCTCGATCTCCGCCAGAGCCTCCACCCGTCCAGGTTCACCCTCGCCCCCGAACTTGGCGTAGAACTGCGAGCCGGTGAGGGCGCGAACGTCGAAGCCCATGACCACGGCGCTGTCCGCCGGGAGGGCGAGCGCTTCGGGAGGCACGGGTCCCACCGCGGCGCGAGCGGTGCCGGTGACGCGCGCGGAGAAGGAGAAGGTGATACCGAGCGCCGACACGGCGGCGGCGGTGAGGATAAGGCGGCGAGAACGGTTCATGGTAGCCAACTCCCTGAAAGAAAATATCTAAGGTGGCGCGGGCGGCCCCTCAAACCAGGCCCCAATCCGCACCCTCATGAGGAGATAACGTACTCTCGTCTCGAAAAGATCCATATGGCCAGGGCCAGGGACACGACTCCAACAAATCCAAGGACTAGCACAGACTCGCCAACGCCAAAAAACTTGGAAAATAGTTCGGCGAGGCCCTCTTCGGCCGGGCGATGCCGGATCAGGGACCGGGCGTAGGCGGTGAGGGTGTAGTTCGGGGCGTCGCCTGGGAAATTGGCCACGAACCCTTCCCAGACGAACAGAAACAGGAGTCCAGGGATCAACGGCCGTTTCAGGCTGACGCCCAGAAGGGCAAAGACGGCTCCGTAGGTGAAAAGGGTGAGAGCGCAAGCCGCCAGGTCCTGCACCAGGTCCGGTGCCCCGAAGCCGGCCCCTTGCGGCGTGGCCGCGCAGAGGACGAGATACGTGACGACCACGCAGGGCACGGTGAGGGTGAGCACTGTGACCAGGTAGGCCAGAAACTCTCCCAGGAAAATCGAGAGGCGAGAGATCGGCCGGGTGAGGAAATAGGTCAGGGTCTTGGAATCGACCGCGTCGGAAATGAGAGCCGAACCGAAGAGCAGGGCCACCAGCGGCAGGAGATTCCGCACGAAGAAGAGGGCGATCACCATGCCGTAGAGCTCGAACCCGGTGAGGGGGAGGCCCGGTGGAGGGTAGATCCTCAGCAAGGCCCCAAAGGCCACCGGCAAGGACAACAACAGGAAGACCCAGAAGCTCCGAGGCCGGGGCAACATGCGCTCGATCGATATCAGGAGGACATCCTTCGTGGCTGGCCAGAGGGGCCTCGTGGCCAGAGACAGCGTTTCTGACGTCACTTGCTCACCAGATAGGAGAAGACGGATTCCAGATTCTCGTCCGTGACCCACATTTCCTCTACGCCACAAGCGACGGAGAGTTCCTGAACTCTGGCGAAGAAAGCATCCGGCTTCCTGATCTCGGCCAGGAGATGGCCGGACGCGTCCTCTAGGGTCAAGGAGACGAGGTCCGGCAGCAACACCAACTCACGAGCCAACCCGCGCGGGTCGCGGGCTCTCAGACGCACAGACCGCGGATGCCGGTCCAGCAGATCCCGAATCTCCCCCAGATCGCCCTCGGCCAGGACTCGACCATTGTGAATGAGAAGCACGCGACGGGTGACCTGTTCCAGCTCGTGAAGAATGTGGGTGGAGACGAGAACGGTCCGGCCCTCATCGCCCAAGCGCTTCATGAGGTCGGAAATCCGTTTACGGTTCTGCGGATCCATCCCGGTGAGCGGTTCGTCGAGGAAGAGAACTTCCGGCTTGTGGGCCAGCGCCTGCGCCAGCTTGATCCTCTGTCGCATGCCTTTGCTGTAGCCGCCCACTTTGCGGTGCATGGCGTCCTTGAGGTCCACCGTCTCGATCACTTCGGTCGCGAGCCGGCTGGCCTGGATCGAGCCGAAACCATTCAAGGAAAGAAGAGCGCACACGAACTGAAAACCCGTGAAGTCTTCGAACAACGCATCGGTGTCAGAGCACAGGCCGACCGAATGAAACACTTCCGGAGACCCGAAGGCCGGCCGTCCCAGTAACTCCACCGTGCCCTGACTCGGACGGAGTTGACCGCACGCGAGTTTGAGGAGCGAACTCTTCCCCGCTCCATTCGGGCCCAGCAAACCGTAGACGCCGGGACCCAGTTCGAAGCTGACATCGTTGAGGGCCATCACCGGCCCATACCAGCGGGAGGCCTTCTTGAAAACCACGCGCGGCGTCATTTGACGATCTCCACTGCTCGGACGCGTGTCTTGAGGACGAAAAGACAGCCGAGAAAGAGGAGGGCCAGAACCGCAAAGGCGTACTCGGGCGGCAGATCGGCGGTCATGCGAGTGGGCTTCACCCCGAAGATTGCCTCGCCCACTCTGCGCATGGTGGCCTGGATGGAAATCAGGCCGGCGTAGGCGCTCCTCGTCGCTCTCCAGGCAATGGCGTGAGCCACGGTGCTGCCCACGAACACAAAGAAGAAGCCAAGGCCGGCGAACCGGGCGCTGCGCGCGAGCGCCGACATCACCAGAACCAGTGCCGTGGTCGGAAGCACGAGGGCGAGCGCCATGGCCACGATCTTCGGAACCAGCAGGAGATGGGAGGCCGCTCCGAGGACATCGGGGGCCAGGGACCGGGCCCCGAAGAAGAGGACGAGTCCCGGCACCATGGTCACCATCGAGAGAGAGACGAACAGAATCATGACCTTCCCGAAGATGTAGTCGACCAGGGTCAGGGGCCTGGAGAGGTACAAGAGCAGGCCGCCCGTTCTCATGTCGTTCGCGATGAGACCGGCGCCCGCATACGCGGACATCAGTAGCATCCAGGGCAGCTGCTGGGCCAGAAAATCGAAGAAGAGCTTGTCATCGACCGGAACCACACGCCGGGCCTCGGGGAACCGGGTGGTGAAGTACACCTGCACCAGCCGCACAAAAACGGGAAGCCAGGCGATGGAAATGAGCGCCAGGTAGGCGCGAAGCGAGAAGAGGGCTTTCAGGCCCTCGCGGGCGATGGGAATCCACCGCTGAGCGCGCAGCGGAATCGAGGCATCAAGCCTCCGATAGTGCTGCTCGTAGATCTGGCTGGAACTCATGCCTCGTGGTTCGTGGCCCGCAGGAAGATGTCTTCCAGTGTGTCCTCGGCCTTTCTGAGATGCCGTATCTGCGTGGCGCTCGCGGCCGCCACATCGAAAATCCAGGTCACCGGAGCGCCCATGGGCAGAGCGACCCGCCAGGCGTCGGGCCCGGGCAGGGCCTCGGCCCCGCGCTGCCGGACTTCGGCGACAAAGTTATCGGTCTCACCTTTGACCCGCACCACATACCAGTCACGATCGAGCTTCTTGAGTTCCTCGACCCGCCCTTGGGTTCTGATCGCGCCGCCTGAAATCACCAGGATGCTTTCGCAGACCTTCTCAACGTCGCGCAGGAGGTGAGAGCACAAGACGACGGACAGGCCGCGGAGAGTGACGATGTCGCGAATCAGACTCAGCATCTCCTCGCGTCCCGCCGGATCCAGGCCGTTGGTGGGCTCGTCCAGCAACACGATCTCGGGGTCATGGACGAGAGCGGTGGCGAGCTTCACCTTCTGCTTCATCCCCGTCGAATAGGTTTCGACTTTGCGGTAACGCTCCTCCCCGAGGCCGACGAACTGCAGGACCTCGTGGGACCGGCGCATCGACTCACGCTGGGGAAGACCGGACAACTCGCCGGCGAATGCGACGGTTTGCACGGCGGTCAGATCGGGAAGGTAAGCGTCCACCTCGGGCATATACCCGATGCGGCGGCGGACCTCGAGGGGCGCAACCGTGGGCGACAGACCAAAGGCCTCCATCCGTCCGGCCGAAGGCGGGAGAAATCCAAGTAACGCCTTCAGCAGGGTGGTCTTGCCGGCGCCGTTGGGACCCAGCAGACCCGTTGCGCCTCGAACGAAACGCCCGGAAGCGGCGTCCAGGGCGATTCGCGCGCCATAGCGGACGGTCAGCGCCTCGAACTCGACAAGGGTCTCGGTCATTACTGTAATCAGGATCTAATCACGGTTCTGGGAAAAAAGCGCCCTTCGATCTCCTGCCCTAACGAGAAAGCCCCAAGGGTTGTTCCTTGGGGTTTCTTCGACGCATCATGGAGGGGTCATGAGTGGGTCGCGGACGAAAGTGCGGCTTTGCCGGCCCGGGGAGCGCAAATCAGGCGGCGGAGATCTCGTCCTCGAGCAGAACGACCAGCTCGTTGTCGAAGGCGGTGGCCGCATTGCGATTGAGGCTCTCCGCATACTTGATCACCATCTCGAGTTGTTCGAAAGTGAGCGTCCCCAGCATCCGGGTCACGCGTTCTTGAAGTTCTTCCATCGTGTTTGTTTCTCCTCGGGGGTTCTTGTCGTCCGCCCTCGTCCCTATGAGTCTCCGACCGTTCTTCTTCGACCTGTCTTTTACTAGGAGCAGCCGCTGGTGGCGCCGCAGTTGGCGCAGCGATAGCAGGCGCCGTTGCGAACCATCAACGAGCCGCACTCGTGGCAGGGAGGCGCATCCGCCTGGACCTTGAAGGCCACCATCGCCTGGGCGTTGGGGCTCGAGACGCTCGGGGTCGCCGCAGGCTTGGCCGCCAACGGTACCGGAGTGGGCCGCGGGGTCTCCGAGGTTGTGGCGGGGCTCAGCGCCGGCTCTCCCTCGTTCTCGCGGGTGCGGCCGAGGAACTTGACGGCCAGCCAGCGGGCGATGTAGTCGGTGATCGACTTGGCGTAGCCGATGTCCGGGTTCTTGGTGAAGCCGGAGGGCTCATAGCGGGTATGTGAGAACTTGTCCACGATGGCCTCGAGGGGGACGCCGTACTGCAAGGCCAGGGAGAGGGAGGTGGCAAAGCCGTCCATCAGACCGGAAACCGTCGAGCCTTCCTTGGCCATGACCAGAAAGACCTCTCCGGGTTTGCCGTCTTCGTACATGCCGACGGTGATGTAGCCCTCGTGCCCGGCGATGGAGAATTTGTGGGTGATGGCTTGACGCTCATCCGGCAGTTTGCGGCGGACCGGGCGTCCTTCGACCACGCCGATTCCCGGCACCGCGACCACCTGAGGATCGGAAGCCTTGTCCTCTTTCGATGAGGGCATGGACGTCGACAGCGGCTGAGACCTCTTGCAGCCGTCGCGATAGACCGCCACCGCCTTGAGGCCCAGGCGCCACGACTCGACGTAGGCCTTCGCGATTTCCTCGGGCGTGGAGTCGGTCGGCATGTTCACGGTCTTGCTGATGGCGCCGGAAAGGAAGGGCTGAACTGCAGCCATCATCTTGATGTGGCCCATGTAGTGGATTGACCGCTTGCCGTTGGCGGGAGGGAACGCGCAATCAAACACTTCGAGATGCTCCTCCTTCAGATTCGGCGCGCCCTCGATCGTCTCCTTCTCGTCGATGTACTTCAGGATGTCCTGAACCTGAGCAGGGTTGTAGCCGAGCCTCCGGAGCACGACCGGAACGGACTGGTTGACGATCTTGATCATCCCGCCGCCCACCAGCTTCTTGTACTTCACGAGAGCGATGTCGGGCTCGATGCCGGTGGTGTCGCAGTCCATCATGAAGCCAATCGTCCCCGTGGGAGCGAGAACGGTGACCTGAGAATTCCGATATCCGTGCTGGGCGCCGAGGGTGTAGGCCTCGTCCCAGACCTCGAGCGCGGCCCGCATCAACGGCCGAGGCACGATCGACGCATCGATCATGTGCGCGTGCTGACGGTGCTTCTCGATGATGCGGAGCATGGGCTCGGCGTTCGTCGCATAGCCCGCGAAGGGGCCCATGGAGGCGGCGACCCGAGCGCTCTGGGCGTAGGCCTCGCCGTGCATCAGGGCGGTGACCGCGGCGGCGTAGGCGCGTCCGGTGTCGGAGTCGTACGCGAGACCGCGATCCATGAGGAGGACGCCAAGATTGGCGTACCCGAGACCAAGGGGGCGATAGTCGTGGGAGTTGCGCTCAATCGAGGGCGTCGGATAGCTCGCGTTGTCGACCAGGATCTCCTGGGCGGTGATCAGGGTTCGGCAAGCGGCCCGGAAGGACGCGGGATCGAACTCGCCGTCCTCGCGAACGAACTTCATGAGGTTGAGCGAGGCCAGGTTGCAGGCGGTGTCGTCCAGGAACATGTACTCGGAGCAGGGATTCGAGGCGTTGATCCTCGCCGTGTTCGGGCAGGTGTGCCAGTCGTTGATGGTGGTGTCGAACTGCATGCCCGGATCGCCGCACTGCCATGCGGATTCCGCCATCAGGGACATCAGGTCTCGAGCCCGCTTGGTCTCGGCCAAAGCGCCGTCGCGCACGAAGTGCGTGGTCCATTCCTTATCCTCGACCACCGCGCGCATGAAACCGTCGGTGGCGCGGACCGAGTGGTTGGCGTTCTGAAAGAACACCGAATCGTAGGCGCCGCCCTTGACGTTGAAGCCGCCGGCGTAGCCGGCCTCGATCAAGGCCCAGGCCTTGCGCTCCTCTTCCGACTTGCTGGTGATGAACTCTTCGATGTCCGGGTGATCGGTGTTGAGAATGACCATCTTCGCGGCGCGCCGTGTCTTGCCGCCGCTCTTGATCACCCCCGCGAAGGCATCGTAGCCC
The DNA here is from genome assembly GCA_016650185.1 of Vicinamibacteria bacterium. GTDB lineage: Bacteria > Acidobacteriota > Vicinamibacteria > Fen-336 > JAGNNV01 > JAGNNV01. Next base: position 13,348 of record JAENWE010000125.1, read on the forward strand.
CGCATGAAGGAAACGGGTCCGGACGCGGTGCCGCCGCCCGCGAGATTCTCCTTGGACGAGCGAATGCTGGACAGATTCGACCCGGTCCCCGATCCGTACTTGAAGAGCATGCCTTCGGTGCGGGCGAGGCCGAGGATCGAGTCCATGGTGTCCGCCACCGAATTGATGAAACAGGCGGACGCCTGGGGATGAGGTTCAATGCCCACATTGAACCAGACCGGCGAGTTGAAGGCGGCATACTGGCGGACCAGGAGGAAGGTGAGGTCATCCTTGAAGGCAGCCAGATCTTCGCTGGTATCAAAATAGTTCTGCTTCAGCGCCCAGCCCGCGATGGTTTCCACCACGCGGCCCACCAGTTGCTTGACCGAGGTTTCGCGCTCCGGCGAACCCATGGCTCCGCGGAAGTATTTCGAAGCCACGATGTTCGTGGCGGTCTGGCTCCAGCTCTTCGGGGCCTCGACGTTTTTCTGTTCAAACACCGGGCGGCCACGCTCGTCGTTTATGACCGCGCCCCGCAGATCCCACTCGATGTCATCGAAAGGGTGAACCCTGTCGGTGGTGAAGACTCGTTTGAAGGACATCCCCTTCGATCGTTTTTCCGGACGGGGTTCGATTCGTGAGTCGGCGCGATTTTCGCTCCGCGCGGGCGACTCTGCCGGGACGATCGGGGGCTGCGTAGCCATATTCGACTTCCTCCTCAGCCTCTGTCGAGGCGTCCTTACTGCAGGGCGCTAAGTTCGAAGCCCTGATCCAAACGACTTTCAACCGATTTTCGAGCGAAAAGAGTCCTGCTGATCTTCGAATCCACTCGGACGCGCCCAAACGCCGTCGCGCGCGCCTCTCATTCCAGTTCGGCAACCTCCGGGGCCGATCGACCTTCGCCGGTCAAAACGCCCTTGAAATCTCTTCGCTGTGCCTCGGACATTACTGCGACCTCTTGGGGTCTGTCAAGGAATAAACCCAAGATCTTGTGGTGTTGACCCAAATGTTTTCTGATCAAAGATTTACGAGGGTCACGGCGCGGAAAAACATAAAAGTGCGGCACTCCGATTCGATGTTCGTCGATGACGAAAAGATTGATATTTTGATTATTTATCAATACATTAGAAACATAATCTCTCTCAAGTTCTAGATTGTCACTCACAAGTGCTCAGTAAAAATAAATTTTCTTACGGTCCGGACCGCTGGTTGATAGGGGGAAAACACGGTCGCGACACCGCCGAACACCCTTTAAAGCGCGATATCGTGGGCTCACACGAAGATGGCTCTCCCCCTACGCGTCGGCGTCTTCCCGTACCTCAATGTCCAGCCCCTGGTCTTCGGCCTCGCCGACGATACACGCTACGAATTGGTAGTCGATCTGCCTTCACGAATCGCCGACCGATTCCAGAAACGCGACCTGGACCTCGCTATGGTGCCGTCGTTCGAGGCGGCCAAGCTGGGCGCCCCGATCCTGGACGCCGTCTGTATCGGCTCCGACGGCCCGGTGGAGACCGTGGTGCTTCACCATCGCATCCCACTCACGAAGGTGAAGTCGCTCGCGGTTGACGAGGCCAGTCGGACGAGTGCCGCCCTCTCGAAAATCCTGATCGCTCAAGCCTCGGGTCGGATCCCGACCTGCACCTCTTTCTCGGCCGTGACCGAGAGCGTCTGTGAAAGCGAAGCTGTTCTCATCATCGGCGACCCCGCTTTCCGCTTCCAGATGGATGGTTTCGATCGGCTGGATCTGGGCGCGGAGTGGAAACGACGGTATTCCCTCCCTTTCGTGTTCGCGGTCATGGCCGCCGGACCCCGCGCCCTCGAAAAAGGAGTCGGGAAGCGCCTGGGCCAGGCGATCCAGCGAGGGCTGGACGCCGCTTCAACCATCGCGCGTTCGTATAATTCCGGCGTCGAAGCGGCCCGGGCTGAACACTATTTGCGCCGCGTAATCCGATACGATCTTGGGTCGAAAGAAAAGGAAGGGCTGGCCCTCTTCTGCCGACTCGCGCAAGAGCACGGCCTTTTGGCCGAGGTGAAGGAGTTCCAGTTTCATGGCATTTGAAAACATCCGGAACAAGGCCTTGTCGGGGGAGCGTCTGTCCCGCGACGAAGGCATCTTCTTGCTCCGCGACGCGGATCTCCTGTTCCTGGGCGAACTGGCTGACGCGGCCAGACGAAGGCTTCACCCCGAAGGGCTCGTCACTTACATCATCGATCGGAACATCAACTACACGAACGTCTGCACCGCCCAATGCGCCTTCTGCGCGTTCTATCGCGACCTGCCCGCGAAGGACGGTTACGTTCTCTCGAAGGATGAGTTCCGTCAGAAGATCGAGGAGACCCTCGCCCTGGGCGGCGAACAGGTCCTGCTGCAAGGAGGACTCCACCCCGATCTCGGCATCGAGTACTACGAGGATCTGTTTCAGTGGTTGAAGGCGAGCTACCCGAAGCTCTGGGTCCACGGACTTTCCCCCGCGGAAGTGAAGCACATCTGCCGCGTCTCGAACCTATCCACCGAAGAGGCGGTGCGGCGCTTGATCGCTGCCGGCCTCGATTCCATTCCCGGAGGAGGGGCTGAGGTCTTGTCGAACCGCGTTCGCAATATCATTGGCATCGCCAAGGGCTCAACCGAGGACTGGCTCGAGGTCATGGAAGTAGCGCACCGGCAGGGGCTCAAGACCACGGCCACCATGATGTTCGGGCACGTGGAGACCCTGGAGGAGCGCATCGATCACCTCCTGTGCCTTCGGGCGCTTCAGGACCGCACGCGGGGCTTCACCGCGTTCATCGCCTGGACGTTCCAGCCCGAGAACACCGCCCTGGCCGGCGATGAAGTGACCTCGTTCCAGTACCTGCGGACGCTCGCGGTCGCGCGGGTGATCCTCGATAACTTCCCGAACGTTCAGGCGAGTTGGGTCACCCAAGGCGGGAAGATCGGCCAGATGTCCCTTCGGTTTGGAGCGAACGACTTCGGCAGCCTCATGATCGAGGAGAACGTGGTTTCGTCGGCCGGGGCTCAGTTCCGGCTGACCGAGGCGGAGATCGCGCGCAACATCGAAGGCGCCGGGTTCGTTCCCAAGCGCCGCACCATGCACTACGAGATCATTGGCGACCCGTACTGCTGGTCGCACGAGGTCCCGGACATGCCGGCCTCGCGCCACCAACTCGCCGCAGTCTAGAGTCCTAGCTCCCGGACATTGCCTTCAGCTGTTCGAGAATGCCCTTGGCCTTCTCGGCGTACTGACCGGCGGGGTCGAGGTCCAGAACCTTCTGCATATCGACCTTGGCTTCCCCGAGTTTGTTCTCGCGCAGGTACGACATCCCCCTCCAATAGTAGGCATCACCGAGCTTGTCATCCTTGGCGATGGCTTTCGTGAAGTAGGTGATCGCGTTCGGAACGTCAGAACTGCGCAGGAAATAAACGGCGAGGTTGAAGTAGCCGTCCGGACCCTTGACCACGGCATCGTCGATGCCGGCCAGGAATTCCATTCCCTTCTCCTTGAGGTCCGCTTCGAGGGCGCTTTGGGCGGCCATGAACCTGAGATCCGTCCGGGAGGGATCAGCCATGATGGATTTTTCCAGATACTCGATCACCTTGGCGCTGTTCTTTTCACCCGCGTAGGCCTGGGCCAGTTTTTGGTAGACCTGCGGCCCCAGCTCGGGCCGCATCTCGAGGATTTTTTCGTAGTTCTCCCGAGCCACCGCCCAATTCTTGGCCGCGAAGGCTTCGTCCCCATTCTTCACCGCGGCCATCAGTTCCGGTGGCGGACCCTTGGGCTTATCGAGCTGAACGTCGACGGGCGGCATGCGCATCTGATCACTGGGCATGTTCACCGTAAAGGCCTTGGTGGCGAAACCCTCCGCGCTCACTTCGAGTTCCCATCGGCAGCCCGCCAGACCAAGGTAGGCCCATTTGCCCTTCTTGTCAGTCGTGACCGCGGTGCCCCCGCCACGGGCCGCACAGTCGAGCTTCACGCTCGCGCCGGCAACCGGTTTCCCATCGGACCCGGTGACCTGGCCTTGCAGGCGACCCACGCCCTTCCAATCCTGGGCCATAACCGGTGTGGCCAGGGCGATGACGGCAAACGCAAGAAATCGTTTCATATGGACATTTTAGTCATTCTGATGCCGAAGACGTTATCCAGTCTCCTCGGTGAAGCACCCTTCTTTCATGCGTGTGAGAAACGCCGCAAGTTCGGCCGAACCCTTCCCTTATGCTTGCCCTGAGGACAACGTGGCAAAAGGAATGAGCGGCTCCACTCGACACGGCTTCTTTCGGGTCGGCGCCGGCTGTCCCCGGGCCCACATCGCCGACCCGGCGAGAAACGTCGCAGAGATCCTGGATCTCGTCTCCGAGGCGAGGGGCAAGGGCGTCCAGCTTCTGGTCACGCCGGAACTTGGAATCACGAGCTACACGGCGGCAGACCTCTTCTTTCAGCAAAGCCTCCTGCTGCATGCCGCGGAAGAGGCTCTCGAAACCCTCCGCTCGAAGACCGCTCGCCTTGATATGACGATCGCGGTCGGACTCCCTCTGGCCCGGGACTCGCGGCTCTGGAACGCCGCGGCCATCCTCCAAAAGGGCGTGATCCGCGGATTGATCTTGAAATCGTACATTCCGAACTACAAGGAGTTCTACGAGGGTCGCTGGTTCTCGCCCGCTCGCGAGGCCGTTCGGCCGGAGTTCGAAATCCTGGGAACACGCGTGCCCGCAGGCGCGGACCTTGTTTTCAGGCTGCCTGGTGAAGACAGCCTCGCCTTCGGTTTTGAGATCTGCGAGGACCTCTGGGTGCCTTCCCCGCCCAGTGTGGCCCTCGCTCAGGCCGGGGCGACGGTTCTCGCCAATCTTTCCGCCTCGAACGAGGGCATCGGCAAAGCGGACTACCGGCGCGAGCTGGTCAAGCAGCACAGCGGTCGAACGCTTTCCGTCTACTTGTTCTCCAACGTAGGCGTTCACGAATCCACCACCGACCTGGTCTTTGGCGGACATCAGATGGTGGCCGAGAACGGTGTCCTGCTGGCCGAGAATCGGCGCTTTCGGCGCGAGGCGGATCTGGTGGTCACGGACGTCGATGTCGAGCGAATTTCGGTGGAGCGACTACGGCAGAAGACGTTTGGGGAGAATGGGGGCAACTCACGATCGACGCGCACCGTGATGCTTGAGCCCATCATGCCGCCGAGGTCGACGCATCTCCTCCGCAGCGTCGATCCGCATCCTTTTGTCCCCAATGACGAGGGCAACCTGGCCGCGCGCTGTGCCGAAATTTTCGAAATTCAGACCACGGGCCTGGCCAGAAGGTGGGAACACACCGGTTCCCAGAAGCTCATCCTGGGTCTCTCGGGCGGTCTCGATTCGAGTCTCGCCCTCATTGTCGCAGCCCGAACCTGCGGCCTGCTCGGCCGGTCTCGGAAGACCATTCTGGCCGTGACCATGCCGGGTTTCGGGACCTCCCGGGTCACCAGGTCCCTGGCTCTACGCCTGGCCGAGGCAGCCGGGGTCTCGGTGCTGAAGATCGATATCCGAGCGGCTTGTGAGCGACATCTCAAGGACATTGGACTTTCCACCCGTGACCGCAGCATCGCGTTCGAGAACGCCCAGGCCCGAGAACGCACTCAGGTGCTGATGGATCTGGCCAACAAGGAGAACGGACTGGTGGTTGGAACCGGCGACCTGTCGGAACTGGCGCTGGGTTTCGCGACCTTCGGCGGCGATCACCTCTCGATGTACAACGTCAATGGCTCGGTGCCTAAGACCCTGGTCCGCTTTCTGGTGCGGGCGGCCTCTCAAGACCCGCTCCACGCCGCCGAAAAGAAGGCCCTGCAGGAAGTTCTTCAGCTCCCCATCTCCCCTGAGCTCCTCCCCCCGGGGAGCCGTGGCGAGATCAGCCAGATGACCGAAGACATCGTTGGCCCGTATGAGCTTCATGACTTCTTCCTCCACGCCTTCCTCCGCATGGGGGCGTCTCCCCCAAAAATGCTCTTCCTGGCCAAAGCCGCCTTTGCCGGTACCTACAACGGACGGCAGGTAAAGAAATGGTTGCGCGTCTTCCTCGAGCGTTTCTTCGCCGCCCAGTTCAAGAGATCGACGCTGCCGGACGGACCCAAGGTCGGCTCGGTCAGCTTGTCACCCCGCGGGGACTTCCGCATGCCGTCGGACGCGAAGCCGGACGCCTGGCTGAAACAGTTTTGACTAACCGGCTGCTAAGCTCTCTTCGCTCGCATCTATAGCTCATGGCCGTCGTTCTTATCTGTTCGAATCGGTCCCTGGACGGGGACCTCAAGGGAACCCTCCTCTTCCGCTCGGACGTCCAGAGAGAGCAGGTTCGGTCGACGACGGAAGCGCAGGCTCGGCTCAGTGCTGGCGGGATCGCACTTTTCTGCATTCACCGCGAGGTTCGCGGGGTCGAAGTGCTGATCAAGGCGCTTCGCCGATCCGCCGCCCTGAAGCGAATGTCGATCGTCGTGTTCTCCGAAGACGACTTCGACCCCTCGGAGGTCGAGGTTCTGGAGGCGGGCGCCAACGCCATTCTTCGACTACCCCCTGCCGACGACTTCGACCAGCGGCTGGGTCAACTCATTGAGGTGCCAACGCGAAAGGATGTGCGCCTTCCCGTCCGTCTTCAGGTGACCGCAAGCAGCGGGTTCGGCGCCACCGTGCCCGTCCTCGCCCAGAATCTCTCAAGGACTGGAATCCTCATTGAATCCAACCACGAATTGAATATGGGCGACGAAGTCAGCATCGCCCTCCGGTTCCAGGAATCGGGCGCGTTGTTCACCGCCACCGCGCACATCACCCGGACGGCGGGGCCAAACCGGTACGGGGCCCGGTTCAAGACGATTACCAAGGGCGAAGAAGCGCTCAAGGATTTTCTCGCGGCCACCTCCCTCGCGTGACTCTTCAGATACCCACTCTGGAGATCGCCGATATCGATCTGCCCGAGGAGCTCGAACGTCTCCGCGATCTTGTCTACGATCTGTGGTGGAGTTTCAATCCCAAGGCCTCACGGCTTTTTGCCTGGATAGATCCGGAGCACTGGCGGCGCTACCACAACCCGGTCGAGCTTCTGATCAACGTGGATCCGCACACTTGGCGGGACCTCCTCAAGGATTCGGAGTTTATTGAAGCCTACGCACAGGCGATAGACAGCCTCGACGCGAGCCGACGCGCGCGAAGGTTCATGGACGATCAGCCAGGCCTGCTCTCCGGACCGATCGCCTACTTTTCGATGGAGTTCGGCCTTCACGAATCGCTGGGCATGTATTCGGGCGGGCTTGGCGTATTGGCGGGAGACCACTGCAAAGCGGCTTCAGACCTGGGTCTGCCGCTTTTCGGGATGGGGCTGCTCTATAGGTCGGGGTACTTCCGGCAGACCGTCGACGCGGATGGTTTTCAGCAGCATATCTATCCGGACTACGATTTCGCGCGACTGCCCGTCCGTCCGGTCCAAGCGCCGTCGGGAGGCTCGTTGACCGTTCCGGTCGACCTGCCCGGTCGAGTGGTGCACGCGCAGGTCTGGGTGGCTCGGGTGAGCGGCGTTCACGTCTTCTTCCTGGACACGGACATCTCGTTGAACGATCCTTCGGATCGCGCCATCACCGGCCTGCTCTACGTGCGGGGACGGGAAATGAGGATGGCCCAGGAGCTCGTCCTGGGCGTGGGAGGCGTTCGAGCCATCCGGGCCCTGGGCCTCCAACCCGCGGTATGGCATATGAACGAAGGCCACGTGGCCATGCTCACTCTGGAGCGGGTCCGTGAACGAGTCATGCGAGGTGACGACTTCGTTGACGCTTGCGCGTCCGTTCGCAAGAACACGGTGTTTACCACTCATACTCCGGTGCCCGCCGGAAACGAGGTCTTCTCCATTGACCTGGCCAAGCAGTATCTCGACCCCTGGGCTCGTGATACCGGGGTGGCCGCGGAGGATGTCGTCGCCCTGGGCGCCCATGAGGGTCTGTTCAATCTCACCACCCTTTCGATCCGGCTGTCCTCCAGCACCAACGGAGTGAGTGCCCTGCATGGCCAGGTTTCCTCGAATATGTGGAAGCATTTGTGGCCGGCCGAGATCGATTCACCCATCTTCGCCATCACCAATGGCGTCCACACCGAAACGTGGATTGGTCCCGAGATGAGGTCCTACCTCGCCAAGGAACTGGGCGCGGACTGGGCCTCTCTTCTCCTGAACCCCGAGGCGTGGGAAAGACTGCTCAGCGCCTCGGAGGAGGGCCTCCTCGCCGCACGCCGTGCCCAGAAGCAACGGCTCATCCGCTATGTGCGGGAAAGGGCCGTCAAACAGGCGGCGCGCGAAGGCTCCGGGCCTTCCGACCTCCGCCGCCTGGGAACCCTGCTCGATCCCGCGGCCCTGACCATAGGCTTCGCCCGACGATTCGCCACCTACAAGAGAGCGATGCTGCTCCTGGAGGATATGGACCGAGCGAAGGCCTTGCTCCTCAATCCCGAGCGTCCGGTTCAACTCATCTTCGCGGGGAAGGCGCATCCGGCGGATCGAGAGGGGCAGGAGTACATCCGCCAGCTCGCCGTTCTCTCTCGGGGGGAGCTCGCCGGCAAGATCGTCTTCCTCGAGGATTACGACATCGCCATGGCGCGAATGCTGGTCCAGGGCGTGGACGTCTGGCTCAACACTCCCCGCAAGCCTCTCGAAGCTTCAGGAACCTCCGGCCAGAAGGCCGCCATCAATGGCGCATTGAACCTGTCCATCGCCGATGGCTGGTGGGCGGAAGGCTGGAACGGCGACAACGGCTTCCTGATCGACGGCGGAGAGGCGGCGCCAGGTCCGAGCGGAGAGGGTCCGCTTCCGGAGGGTCCCGTTTCCGCCACCGCCCTCGCCCAGGTCCAGCGGGAGGAGGCACAGGATCATCTCGATGCCCGGGCCCTTTATCGCGAGCTGGAAACCCGGGTGATTCCCTTCTTCTTCGCGGGCGCCTCACCGGGCGCTTCGCCCGAGTGGACCACACGGATGAAGGCCTCGATCGCCTCCATCGCGCCGCGTTTCTCGGCTCGACGGATGGTCCGGGACTACCTCCTGCGGGTCTATGCCCCGGCCTCGAAGAACTGAGTCGCCCTACCCGGTGGCGTCGTTCTTCCGCTTGCAGTCAACGAAGGCCCTGAAGAGACGGGTCCGCTCGATCAACCGGTCTCGGATCGTGCTTTCGCAGGAGCCGGCCTCCGGGGAGGCAATGACCAGGTCGCCGTGCACCACGAAGGCCTGAACCCCATCTCCGGTGGTGTACTCGTCCCCGACCAGAATCAGGAAAAACGCGCGGCGGATATCTGAATTGAGGAGAAAGAGTCTCTGATAGCAGGTGAGCGCGCCGCTTTCAGCCACCGTGCGGGCCATCGCCACAATGACGTGCGCCCCTTGTTCGATGGCCCGAACACCGTCGGCGTCCGACATGATGTCGACTTCGTAGCCGAGGATTCCGAGGCTGCGGGCGATCTCCGCGGCCTGCGACGAATCGTCCATCGTCACCAGCGCGCGTTCCCCGGGTAGAGCCGTCGGTTTCAGCGGCACGCCGGACGAGGTTGGCTGCGGCGACGGCCGGGCGGGAGCCGAAGGCGCTGCCGTCGCTGCCGGAGCTGCCACTTTGGGCCCTTTCGCGGCGCCCCGGCCAGGAAACCGGACCGGCGACTGGCACTTGGGGCACTTGACCGAGAAGGGGCCCTCAGGGAGCTTCGGATTGCTCTCGTCGACGGTGACGACGTTTGAACAGGAGGAGCAGGTCGCTTGCATCAACGTTACCTTTCCAGAAGATCGTCGAGGTCCGTCTTGGTGGGTGCTGGAGCACCCTTCTTGGCCGAGGCCGGAGCGACCTTTCCGGGAATCGGGGGTTTTGCTGCGCCCTTCTTTTTCTTGTCCTCCTCGTCCTGGGCATCTCCGCCGATGCCCTGCGTGTCGAGCTTCAACTGGAGGTTGGTCCGGTTGGTCGCGTACGAGAGCGCCAATTCGCGTTCTACGATGCCTTCGTTGATCAGGCGGTAGAGCTCGCCGTCAAAGGTCTGCATGCCGTCCTGCGCGCCGTCTTCCATCGCGTCGTGAAGGCTCTTTCCGTCACGCTCCCCTTCAAGAACATACTCGCGGGTTCGGGAAGTGGAACGGAGAATCTCGCAGACACCGATTCGACCACCCCCGATTTTCGGCACCAGACGTTGAGAGACCACCCAGCGGAAGGCGGCGGAGAAGCGGGTTCGGACCTGACGTTCGTCGGATCGTGGAAAGACGCCGACGATGCGTTCGATGGTTTTCGCCGCGTCAATCGTGTGCAGGGTGGACAGCACCAGATGGCCCGTCTCGGAGGCCTCGAGCGCGATCGAGATGGTCTCCACATCTCGCATTTCGCCGACCAAAATGACTTTGGGCGCCTGGCGGAGTGCGGCACGCAGGGCCAGGCCGAAGGTCTGGGTATCCATACCGACTTCGCGCTGGTTGATCGTGGCCTTGTGGTGCGGATGAAGGTACTCAATCGGGTCCTCAATGGTGATGATGTGCATCGACTTCTCGAGATTCATCTTGTTGATGATGGCGGCGAGGGTTGTCGATTTACCCGATCCTGTCGGTCCGGTCACGAGCACGATCCCGTTTCGCTCGTGCGC
>JAENWE010000126.1 GCA_016650185.1 Vicinamibacteria bacterium
AAGAACAGCAACGGGCGTGCCAGCCTGAAGAGGCCGCGTGCCCTTTGTAGATATGACCTGGCGGGCTCCGGCCGGGCAGCGCTCGAAACCATCTCGAATCAGGGCGGCTCGTGGCACGTACTTTGCTTTACCTTGAGGGAGATATGAAGAACCGTCACCGAAGTCTGGGACTCCTCGGAGTCCTTTTGCTCCTGACCACACGCGGAGCCGCTGACCAAGACGGCGGCGAGACACCGACGTACTCAAACGTTCGGGTCGTCTCGATTGATCCCGCGCGGCGGATCGTGGTCCTCCTGACCGCGAAAGGTCGGAAAGAAACCCTCGTTTTCGACGACCTGCTGCAAAGTACCGGCGGCATCAAGGCCGGAGATCTCGTCATTGTGACGGTTCGGGGAGGCCCCGGCCGGCAGCGGATGAGCGCCATCTCTCTGGCCAGAACGCCACCCGCCGTTTCACCGGCCAAGGAGTCGAAAGCGGTTCGGCTGATCGTGGGAGCGGCCCGGACTGAGATGGATCGTTTCGCTGAAGTGGTGGCGGTGATATCCGGCGACGCGCGCTCGGTCGACGCCTCCTGGGCCTCGTTCGTGACCGCCTGTGACGTGAGGCAGCCGGAGACCACGAGCGGCGGCCGCGAATGGTTCGGGCTGTGGGACGGTCGGGTCCAGGCCGACTACTCTGGAGGCTTCTGCCGCGACCTCTTCAACCAGATCGTGAGCGCGGGCGAGGGCATCAAGAAAGCGATGGCGGCGGCCGAAAGCGTGGTTCAGCACACCCTGGAGCCGGGTGAGATTCGCGACATCCGAACCCTCCACAACATGAACTGGGACGGCTGGACCCTTCCGCCGCCGGCCCGGCGCGATCCTTAGAGACGGCGGCCCCATCCGAACTCTTCGAATCATCGGAGGCGTCCTCGCGCTCTCCGCCGCGGTTGTCTTCATTCTGGTTCAGTTCCGCCTCACCCGGCCTTCACGTCTTTCCGCGCAGGAGGCCCTGCTCACCAGGCAGAACCAAGCGCTCATTCAGTTGACCGCGGAGGCCGAGAAGGGGACCCTCCTCAACTTCAAGGACGTCCTGATCGTGGTGGACCAGGCCCTGGTTCAGGACCTCCTCCGCGCGGTGACCCCGATGGATGCGGACGTGGGCAATGGCTTTCACGTGAGGATCGACCAGGCCGACACCGCGTTCGGAGACGGAGTGGCTCTGGTGCGCATGAGCGGAACCGCGAGGGTCGACGACGCCCCGGTGGGAGCGGAGGTCACGGTGTTTGGCGCCATCGACGCGGTGCAGATCGACCCGAGGTCCGGCGTGCTGCGCTGCGGCATCAGCATCCTTGGGGTGGAGGCTCAGGACGCGAAGGCGCTCGGGCGCAACGATCCGGTGGGCCGGCTGACCGAAGCCCTGGCCCACGGAGGCCTGTCCCTTCTCCTGGACGGCCTCGAGATTCCCGTGCGCGTCGAGGACCGCCTCTCCATCCCCGCGGTAGCCTCGAAGCGGCTGCAGATCGGGGCCGAGGACCTGCCCCTGACGGTAAGCGCACAACAGATCAAGGTCTTCGGAGGGAAGCTGTGGGTGTTCATCGACGTATCCCTGGCCCCTCATCCCTCGGTTGCCGGAGAAACGAGTTGACGCCCGCTTCGCGTTGCGCGGCGGCGCTCATCGCCTCCATGCTCGCGGGGTGCGCGGCTTCGCGGGACCGCGACACCGCCGCGCGGATCGAGACCCTCAAAGCGAGCTATAGCGAGCTTCACCAACGATTCGAAAGGGCCGCGGACAAAGAGCCCCTGGTCGCCTCCGCGTTCGCCGATCGGGGAGAGGTGATTCTGGCCATTCGCTCGGGGCTGATCGAAGAACTCGTGGGCAACGTCGCCGCGAGCTACCTCGACCGGGTCACCGTCGATCTTAAGGAGTTCGGGGCCCACGCCAACGGAAAGATGCACAAGAAGACGTTCCTCGGCCGGGTCACGGTGGGAAAGTGGAACCTGAGCGTCGATCTGGGCTCCATGGCCGGACACCTCCGCGCGGGCCAGCCTCAGGTCAGTCTTCGCCCGCCCAATCTCCTCGATGTCGATTTGCCCGTTGGCATCGAGGAAGCGCACGGAGACGCAACCCTTCATTTCGAGTGGGATTCGTCGGGGGTCGCGAACGTGGTCTGCAACGACTTCAAGTCCACCCTCGCCATCGAGGGCCGGGTTCTGCCTCAACAACACCGGCTGAAAGGCGCATTTGAGCTCGGGAACACAGGCGAGAGCCTGACCGCGGCCCCGATGTTTCCGGAGCGGAGGCTTCTGCTACGCCTCGACCTTTCACCCTCCTCCTGGGCGAAGGTGAAGGAAGCGCTCGGCTCACAGGACACCCTGGGCAAGTGCGGCATGTTCATGGACGCCGACGACGGCCTCGCCCGTCTGAGGGACCTCGCCGCGAATGGCATCTCGGTCCGGCTGCCGGACTCGATCTTTCGCACCGTCCACCTGCCCGCCCGGCTGCAGGAATCCGTCATGGTGAACAAGCGCCCGGTCGGCCTGGGGCTCACCGCGGAAAGCCTGCGGATCGACACCGCGACGCTGTGGTCGAGCGTCTCGGTGCAGGTCCAGACCCGCCCGAAGCCCTAGCAGTCCGTGGTGAAAGGACGTCTTCGTGGCTATTTAGCGGTCGCGTCCTGAAGCAGATCCGAGAGTTCGGTGGCGTGGTTTTCCTCCACGGCCAGGATGCGCTTGAGCACGTCGGATGTGGTGGGATCGTGGTCGCCGAGGTAGCGAATGAACTCGCGGTAAGAATCGATGGCGATCCGCTCGGCCACCAGATCCTCACGGATCATGTCCACGAGCGAACGGCCCGGTACATATTCAGCGTGAGAACGACCGACGAGACTGCCGGGCGCTAGATCAGGCTCGCCGCCGAGCTCGACTATCCGTTCCGCAATCAGGTCCGCGTGTCCGAGCTCCTCGTTGGCGTGGAGAAGAAACTCGTCCGCGGTGCTCTTGGCATTGATGCCCCTGGCCATGAAGTGATGGCGTCGATAGCGGAGCATGCACACGATCTCCGTGGCCAGAGCCTCATTCAGGAATTTCAGGACGGCGGGCAGGTTCGCGGAGTAGCCCGCGGTGAGAGCACCCTCCTTGAGATTCTTCCGGGAGCGGAGGCGTAGGGTCTTGACGTCGGTGAGGGCAGAGGCCATGAAGGCTACCTTTCTGTCTGGTTGAAATGGCAATGCAAGTGAATTCCTGCCTTTACGCGGATGGGTCTTTCTGTCGCGTGGATTTGGCTCCGCTCAGAATGGCCAGACCGAGGAGGACAATGGCTCCTACCGTGATCCATTGGCGCGGGACATCGAGCAGCACTCCTCCGTAGATCAATCCGCCAAGGGCGAGAAGAACGCCGAATACGTAGATAGCGAATGTCATGTTTCTTCCTCTGAGTCGACGCTAGGAGGGACGTGCGACGGTTCCCTCAACTCTTCTGACCGTCGGATAACGCGCGGTCTGACCGGCGCGTGCCAGCCGCCGCATCCTCGCGAAGACGAGAATGGCCCGTCGGATGGCGAGAACGAATCCTCCGAGGACGAGAAGGCCGAGCTGGGTTGCGACCCCAGGCGAGAGGCCGGACGAAGGGGGTGGGATTGGCGCGGATGCCCCCAGCCAGGAACGCGAAACCGGAGGCCTGATCGCGCGGGTCTCGGCCTCGGCCGAACCATTCACGGCGAGATCGAGCCTTCGTTCGATCTCTCGATTCATGGCTGCGCCGCCCGCGGGAACCGGCGCCCGCTGGTCCGGGACACCGAAACCGAAGTACCCGACAAGAGCGAGAAACGATGTGAGCGCCAGCGCCCGCGGCCAGGAAACGGATCTCACAGCGATTCCCGGCCGGTCAGGGTGTCGTCGCGTCGGGCGGTGCGCGGCGGGGTACAGTCCATCCAACCCTTCGCAGGACGCGGAACGAACTCCTTGATCAAGGCCAGCCGCAAGCTCTCGACGAGTGCTGGAGCGAGAGCCTTCGCTGGGAACGTATAGATCAAATGCTTTGTCCATGCTGGCCTTCTGACTCCGCCTCGCCAACCCCCAAGCTGCGGGGCGCAAGCGGAGCGCGAGTCCTCAGAGTAGATGGTGAGTGCTTGGCCGTCGGTGCGCTGTCCCGCTTAGCCGGAGCGAGGTTTAACCCCGCATCGGCCTGGTCTGGACCTTCAGACTGACGGATTGCGGTCGCGCAGGCGGCGCACAATCTGCCAGGCCGCGAGGCCACGCCCCAGCCACCCTCCGAGCCGGCTGGTCCGGAGCGCGCCGGGCACGATCGCGCT
>JAENWE010000127.1 GCA_016650185.1 Vicinamibacteria bacterium
CACCCGGCCCGAAATGATGATCGAGCGGGCTGACACCGTGGCCTTCACATGCCCAGTTTCGCCGATCTCCACCTCGCTGGTGGACTTGATCTCTCCTTCTACCTTGCCAAGGATCAGCAGAGGTTCGTCGCTGTCGACTCGGCCGACATAGCGGGTCTTCTCGCCCATGACCGTGCTTTTTCCCGCCGGCTTGGGCGGGACGGGCGGCTCCACAGGGACGACGCGGGCGGGTTCTCGAGTGGGGCGGGGGTCGGGTTTGCCGAAAAGGCCCATTTTTTCTCCGGATCAGGGAAGGGTAAGCGCACAGTTTAAGGCCTTCCGTTCGTCTGATCCTTCGGGGGGTAGTGGGCCTCCTGAGCCGCCCTCGGGCAGCGGCTACAATCAGCGACATGTTTGATCTGAGCGATTCTTCACTTCTGCGAACGCAGGCGTATGTCGGGGGCCGGTGGATTGGAGCCAACTCCGGGGCGATCACGGTCATCACGAACCCGGCCACCCTAAGGCAGATCGTCATGGTCCCCGACATGGGCGCCGTCGAGACGCGGCGGGCCATCGACGCCGCGACCGAGGCCTTCGGGGCGTGGCGCCGGCGTGCCGCCAAGGATCGCGCGAATCTGCTGCGCCGATGGTTTGACCTGATCATGGCCAACCAGGACGACCTGGCCCTGATCCTCACCAGCGAACAGGGCAAGCCGCTGACCGAGGCGAAAGGCGAGATTGCCTACGGCGCGTCGTTCATCGAGTGGTTCGCCGAAGAGGCCAAGCGTGTCTATGGTGAGACCATCCCCGCGACCACCGCCGACAAGCGGATCCAGGTGAGAAAGGAGCCGATAGGAGTCTGCGCCGCCATCACTCCGTGGAACTTTCCCACCGCCATGATCACCCGCAAGGTGGGGCCGGCGCTCGCGGCGGGTTGCACCCTGGTCCTGAAGCCGGCGATGCAGACGCCGTTGTCCGCGCTGGCTCTGGCGACGCTCGCCGATCGCGCGGGAATCCCCCCGGGAGTCTTCAACGTCGTGACCGGCGACGCATTGGCCATCGGGGGTGAGATGACCTCGAACCCGAAGGTGCGGAAACTGACCTTCACCGGCTCCACTCGGACCGGCAAGCTCCTGATGAAGCAATGCGCCGATACGGTCAAGAAAGTGTCGATGGAACTTGGCGGCAACGCTCCCTTCATCGTCTTCGATGATGCCGATCTCGACGCCGCCGTCGCGGGCGCCATGGCCTCGAAGTATCGGAACAGCGGCCAGACCTGCGTGTGCGCGAATCGGTTTCTGGTTCAAGATGGCGTCTACGACTCGTTCCTGGCGAAGCTTGCCGTGAAGGTGGCCGCCCTGGTCGTCGGGAGCGGGGTTGACCAAGGCGTCGAACAGGGACCGTTGATCGATGAGAACGCGGTTCGCAAGGTCGAGACACATATCGCGGACGCGGTGGCGAAAGGCGGTCGCGTGATCGCGGGAGGAAAGCGGCATCCACTCGGCGGCACGTTCTTCGAGCCGACTTTGATCGCAGACGCTCTTCCTGAAATGCTGCTGGCTCGCGAAGAGACGTTCGGGCCGGTGGCTCCTCTGTTCAGGTTCAAGACCGAGGCCGAAGCCCTTCAGATGGCGAATGACACCGAATTCGGTCTCGCCGCTTACTTCTACGCCCGCGATGTAGGACGAGTGTTTCGAGTCAGCGAGGCGCTCGAATACGGCATTGTCGGCGTCAACACCGGGATGATTTCCACTGAGGTGGCTCCGTTCGGCGGGATGAAAGAGTCGGGCATCGGCCGAGAAGGATCGAGGCACGGGATCGATGAGTATCTGGAAATGAAATACATCTGCCACGGCGGGATCGAGGCGGCGCGGTAGGCTGACCCTGGTTGCAGTTTGTTGCCAGCGCCGCCAGGGCGCTGCGCCAGCGTCTCTGCATTCGTCGAGGGAGTCCCGATGTCGCTTTATTCAATGCTCAAGGCCAAGGGCCCGAACGGTTTTGGTTACGGTTCGACCGCGGAGGACGTGACCGCCGGGCTTTCGCTCGCCGGGAAGACTTTCCTCGTCACCGGGTGCAATTCAGGGTTGGGCCTCGAAACCGCACGCGTGCTCGCGCTGCGCGGCGGGCGCATCTTCGGCACGGCGCGCACCACGGAAAAGGCGACCACGGCGCTGGCGCCCCTAGGCGGAAACACTCTTGGATTCGAGTGCGAGCTCTCCGATCCGGCTTCGGTGCGCGGTTCCGTCAAAGCAGTGGTCAGCGCGCTGAAGGGCTCGAAGATCGACGCTCTGATCTGCAACGCTGGGATCATGGCCCTTCCCGAACTCAAGCAGGCGTTTGGCCTGGAGCTTCAGTTCTTCACGAACCATATCGGCCATTTTCTGCTCGTGACCGGACTTCTCAATCAACTGGCGCTCGCCGATGAAGGTCGCGTGGTCATGCTCAGCAGTGCGGCGCACAAACAGGCGCCTAAGGGTGGGATCGAGTTCGACAACCTTGCGGGCGAGCGCGACTACGCGGCCTGGAAGGCCTATGGACAATCCAAGATGGCCAATCTTCTCTTCGCGAAAGAGCTGGCCCGCCGGTTCGAAGGCACGAAGAAGACCGCGAATTCGGTTCACCCGGGCGTGATCTTCACCAATCTGAGCCGGCACATGAATCCGCTGGTTCGGTTCGCCTTCGGCCTGGGCGAACGCCTTCTGTTGAAGAGCGCAGGCGAGGGATCCGCGACCACGTGCTACGTGGCCGTGCATCCTGGAGCGGCCGCGATCTCGGGCAAGTTCTTTGCGGACTGCAACGTGACCGAGCCCAGAGCAGACGGCAGCGATGCCGAGACTGCGAAGAAGCTCTGGGCGGCTAGCGAGGAGATCGTCGCCCGCTTGCCCTGACCCGGGGTCAGAAAGCCAGGGTCACCCCGAGCTCGATTCTGCGGCCGGGGTCGGTGAGGATCGGCTGAGCGAAAAGCGGCGAGCCGAACACTGTGCAGACCGCGATCGGGTTCGTGCGGTTGAGTGCGTTGAAAGCCTGTAAGAAGACGCTGAGGCGATAACGCTGAGGATTTCCCGGGTCGGACGTGTCCGGCACCCCGCCCCCATCGCCCACACGGATCACTCGCATGCCTTCGCCGGGACGTGGTGGCCGCGCCCCGCCGAAGCTCTTCGCCCAACCGATGCGGAAGTCCACGTTGATCCGGCTGGGGGCTACACCGGTGTTGCGAGTGACGCCTTCGGGCCGGTCATTGAACAGAGTGTCGCCGTTGTCGTCTCGTCCGGTGGTGATGTCGAAAGGCTTCCCCGATTCGGCGAAGATCAAAGCGCCGAGGCTGATCGCCTTCGCCGGCCTCAGGCTCAGGAGACCGAAGACCCGGTGCCGGGCGTCGGTCAACGCTCGGCCCCACTCGTCGCCGATCCGGCCTTCGTCCGCGGGGAGGGACAAGGCCCCATCCGCCTGGTTCCTCGCACTTTGCCAGAGATAGCCCGCGAAGAAGCCGCCGCGCGAGCCGGGCGAGGGCATGAGGTTCAAACGAACGTCCGCCGTGTGGCGAGTTGACTTCGCCGTCGCCTCGATCTCGCGGACGCTGAGGTTGCTCCCCGCGACCGAGCGGTTGCGGCTACGCAGTTCGCGGCGGCCGCGCTGATGGGTGTAGTCGGCGGTCAGTCGGATCTGGTCCGTGACATTGCGTTCGATGCCGACCGATGTGCGCAGGGTGCGGGGAAGGCTGAGATCGGGGCTTGCCAGAATGCGGGTCGAGCGCGATGAGGCTGCGCTTTCGGCCACCCGCGGGTCGGGCCAGGACGGGTTCACGAGGAGCGTCTCGATTTCGCGCTGGCCGTCGAGTCTGAGGCTCTGCTCGTAGATGTCCGGCGCATACCAGTCGAAGAAACGTCCGGCCCCGGCACGGAGCTTGGTTCGGGCGCCGAGCGAATAGGTGAGACTGGCGCGCGGGGCCAGATTGAACAATCCCTCGGCCTGCGATTGTCCTTCGACGCGCAGGCCCAGGGAGACCGTCAATTTCGGCGAGATCCTGGCCTCATCCTGAATGTAGAAGCCCATCTGCCGCAACCCGTACTCCACTCTCGGATCGCCGGCGCGCTGAGTGAAGAGCGACGGACGTCCGGCCTCGTAGCTGGGCAGATCGGCGAACGTAAAGGACCCCAAAGCGTTGCGCTGCTCGTCGGTTTTGACCGAGATGTCGCGGAGCAGCAGGCCGAATCGAAGCGCGTGTTTCTTGCCCGCCGACAGATCGAAGTTCGCCGCCAGTTCCAGATCCTTGAGCGAGCGGCCTCCGGTCACGCCGGCGCCGCCCGCGCCGAATGCCCCCATCACGCGCAGGGAAGGCGACGGATCGTTCGGGGTGAAGTCGATCGACTCGAACCGGCCCTGGAATCGCGCCTCCGAAGCGACCTTGCCGAACAGCACGCCGTTGTCGGCGAGGCTCGCCGTGGTCTCGCGTCGATTCTGGGCGAAGCCGCGCTCGGGCAGGTCGATTCCCCCGACTCCCAATCCCGCTTCGTTCCGCGAGAGCGATGCGAACTCGGCCCGGAGGGTATGGGATTTCGCCCAGCCGTGCTCGATCCGCGCGCTCAGGTCGAGCCGGTCGGTGCTGGAGTCGGCGAGTTGAGACACGCCGCCGGACAGAGTCTCGGCGCGAACCGTGCGCGCGGTATCGGTCATGCGGCCCTCGGCCGAAAGCGAGAGCGATGTCCGATCCTTCAGAAGCGGTCCGGCCAGATCGAAGCCGAAACGCTGATAGGAATCGGGAACCCGGGAGGGCGCGAGGGGCGAGCGCGAATTGAGCGATTCGTCCCGGAAGCCCGACTGCACGGTCCGGCTCCACCCACCGAGGCCGGGCTTGGTCTGCACGTCGATGAACACCGGCTGGGATTCGTGGAACTCCGCTGCGTAAGGGTTCATGACGAAACGGATCCGGCGGATCTGCGCCTTGGGTGGCAACCGTCCGGCGGAAAAGCCGTTCACCCGCGTCGCGGCTTGCGGCCCGGCGATCGCGCGGATCGCGGCTTCGAACTCATCCGGGTCATCGGGCATGCCGGCGAGATCGGCCTCGGTGAGCGTCGTCCGGTGTCCCGATGATCCGGGCCGGTCTTCGTCCGGCGCGACCGATACGTCCTAGAGGACTCTGGCGAGTTTTAGCTTCGCCTCCACGCGGCCCTGGCCGCCGCGAACCCTCACCTTCTTTTCCCAGGGTTCGAAGCCCTGGATCGTGACGCGGAAGCGATGCTCGCCACTCTCGACTCCCGGCACCACGGCTTCGCCCCGAGGACCGGTGACGGCCGAAAGAACCTGGGCGGAACCCGGATCGACCTCGACGGTCGCTCCGGGAATACGCGCGCCCGAAGGGTCGACCACGGTGATCGAGACATCGAACAAGGGTGCGGCCGCGAGTGCGGCAAGGAGGAGGGAAGTGGCGAGCATCTTCGTTCAGGTCTCCGTTAGCGCTTCTTGAAGTGATCGGCCCCGAAAGCGGGGTTGATCTTGACCTTCTGAACGGTCCACTCTTCGGTTTGGCCGTCCTGCACCTTGATGGTGATCGCGTGAGGGAAGGAGATGCCGTTTGCGGTCTTGTAATCGGAGAGGAACATCCGCGCCTCCTTCATCTCCGCAGTCCCCGAGGGCGCGCCCGGATTCCCCTCGTGACTACCCGAGCTCGGGGCCGCGATATCGGTATGACCCGCGGCAATCGGCCTCGCTCCCGGACCTTCCCGCCGCATGGTCATGCGCCGGGCCGCCTCCTGGTACACGATCATCATGGGTCGTGCGGTCTTCTCATCGAGGTAGAGGGAGCCTTCGAAGCCGCCAGGCCCCTTCACCTCCAGGACCTCGGCCCTGCCGTCGGGCGATTCCACGATTCCGCCGTACTTGAACTCGATCCCGGGGACACCGGACCCGGAGAGCAGGGCGATGGACAGGCGGGTCAGGTCTTTTTCGAGCCGGGGACGAAGTTGTGTCGGATCGCTCCCCGCGGTCCGGATCATCACCGGCCCGGAGGGCGCCGAGAGAGGTCCGCTCCATTGCGCCTCGCCGTCGATCGCCGAGCCGATGGAGATGGGAGGGAAGCCTGGCATGGGCGAGAAGGAGTCGACGAAGAGGTAATGCGACGGTCCTCCGATGTCGAGCTTGATGTCGCCCGACATGTCCGAGCCCGGTTGCGACCCTTCGCCGGGCAGCACGCGTCGCATGTCGGCCTCCACGGTCAGGCCCTTGACCGCGGCCAGTTTGTCTTCACCGCCGAGCGCCTGCCGAAGTCTGGCCAGCAGCGCGGCGGTCTTGGTTTCGTTGCCATCGGCCCCTACGAAGCCCGCGGTGGCCAGGGCGAGCAGGGCGGCAGCGGCGATGTCCTGGATCTGTCGTTTCTTCATTTTGTTCTTGATCTCCTGTTGGAAAATGAGCGTTCGAAGGTATGTACGGGCGAGCGCTCTGTGCAGTCGTCAAGAGGTGTAAGGGGTTCGTAAAGAACCTGTAAAACGGAGGATGGGACCCTTCGGACCTTCGAACCACGGTGCTACATTTCAAGTCCTACTCATCACCCATCAATGAAGACGCCGTTTTCAATGCCGTCCTCGCGATCGCGAGTGGAGGGCGGGGCCCTGCTCGCCGTTGTCGGCTTGCTCTGCGTTCTGGCCGTGGTGCAACACCAATGGCTGGGCGCCATCGCGGAGGGGGAGCGCCGTAAGCTGCGCGAAGAGGCGACCGAGAAGGCGACGGCAATCGCCAACGACGTGGATCGCGAACTGACCCGCGCCTTTCTGGAGTTGAGGATCGACGCCGAGACGCTCGATCACAGGGATGGTCCGGCCTTCTCAGAACGCTACGAGCGATGGCGTGACGAATCGGACCACGCGGATCTGGTAAAGGCCATCTATGTGGCCGAGGGGAGGAAAGACGGGCAAAGCCTGCTCCGGTTCGATCCCAACACCAGGGCGTTCGTCGAAGCGCCCTGGCCCGCGTCGTTCGCCCCGGTGCAGTCGGCCTTTGAGGGGGGGGCCGCCCAGCACACCGCCTTGCCGGTGGCGGCCTCTCTGCCTCGGGTTATGGCCGAGGTGCCGGCACTGATTTCGCCCGTTCTCAGGGTTGTCATTGACGCGCGACAGTTGATCGAAGCGAACGGTCCCGCACAGATCCGCGAAATGTTTCTGCGCCACACCGGGCCGGGGCCGGTAGAGATCATCCAGCTCGACCCCGACTATCTGAGGGAAAAACTCATAGGCGCTCGTGCCTCGTCCCGCCTCGGTTCCGACGCGGCCTTTCTCTGGTCGGTGGTGCGAGTGGCGGATGGGGCGACCGTGGTGGGCGAGGCCGCGGCTCACGACTCGAAAGGCGATGCGACGGCTTCTCTGCTGCGATTGCGCCTGGACGACCTGGAACGATCACTCCTTCGCGGCGTCCTGCCGGGCCTGTCCGAAGTGGTTTCGGAATCATCCGTTCGCGTGATGGTTCAAGTCGGCGGGCCGAGCGGAGGCACCACCGCTCACGTGAGCCGGTCGAGCCCATCGGACGCGCCCTGGACCCTGGTTTTGAGGCACAAGGAAGGCTCGATCGACGCGGCGGTGAGCGGCCAGCAACTGAGAAACACCGCTCTGAGCGCCTCGATCCTCGGTGTCCTGGGCCTGTCCGCGGGTCTCGTCTTCTTTTCAGCCCGTCGCCTGCGCGCCATCGCCACGCAGCAGGTCGAGTTCGTGGCTGCGGTTTCGCACGAGTTGCGTACGCCTCTGGCCGTGATTCGATCGGCCGCCGACAATCTGGCGGACGGGGTGGTCCAGGATGCGTCCCAGACGAAGCGGTACGGCGCCTTGATCCGCGACGAAAGCGTCCGCCTGACCGACATGGTCGAACACGTGCTCGAGTTCGCGGGCGCCGATTCTCCGGGCCGGGAGGCTCGCGGTCCGATCGACCCGGTCGAGGCCGCTCGGTCGGCGGTTGCGGGCATGGAAGCCCTGGCCGCCGAACGGGGTGCGCTTTTGACGGTCGAGGCTTCGGGGACTCCGCTCCAGGTGAACGGGGACCTCTCTCACATCACCCGCGCCGTCTCCAACCTCCTGGGCAACGCGCTCAAGTATGGAGGCCATGCTCCGCGGGTGACGGTCAGGGTTCAGGGTCTCGCCGGGGGGGTGGAGATCACGGTGACCGATCAGGGTTCCGGGCTCTCTTCATCGGAGATCCCCCGTCTCTTTGAACCCTTCTACCGAGGAGCTCGCGCGAGCGAAGCCCAGATCCCGGGCAGTGGTCTCGGCCTGGCGCTCGTGAAGCGGATCGTGGAAAGCCACGGCGGACGCGTGAGCGCGGCCAATGGCACGCCCGCCGGAGCCCGGTTCACCATCACTCTTCCTTCGGCCTGATTTCGAACATCATGAGCGCCCGGATTCTGGTGGTGGAGGATGAGCCCGGTCTGGTTCTCACTCTTGAAGATCGATTGCGGGCGGAAGGGTACGTGGTGGGCGTCGCGCGCGATGGCGCGGATGGCTTCAACCGGGCCAGCGCGGAGCCTTGGGACCTGATTCTCCTCGACGGGATGCTCCCGCGAAAATCCGGCTTCGATGTGTGCCGCGACCTGCGTGCGAAAGGCGTGAAGACGCCGGTTCTGATGCTGACGGCGCGCGGTCAGGTGAGCGACCGTGTGGTGGGCCTGAAGCTCGGAGCGGACGACTATCTGGTGAAACCCTTCGACATGTCGGAACTGCTGGCTCGCATCGAAGCCAGGTTGCGACGTGACGCCGCCCCGCCGGGGTCGGCGATTCCGAACACGCTGACCTTCGGCCGGATCCAGGTGGACTTTCGGCGGGCCGAGGTCACGAAGTCCGGCGCGCCGGTGGAACTCTCCGGAAAAGAGTTGCACCTGCTGCGTTATTTCCTCGAACACCCCAGAGCCACCCTGTCCCGCACCGAGCTTCTGGAGGCCGTGTGGGGTTACAGCACCGTCCCGTTCACGCGTACGGTGGACGTTCATGTGGCCAACCTCCGCAGGAAGCTGGAGGACGATCCGGCCCGACCCTCCATGATCCACACCATCCACGGTCTCGGGTACAAATTCGTCGTTCCCGCCTGACCCCGGGGATTGGGGTAGGGGCCCCGGCCCACTCGCGGGGCGGTCGCCTTCGCATGCCCCTCGGTTGTGGAGGGCGGCCAACACTTCTACAATCCGGGGGTGCAGGCGAGCTTCGAAGGGCAATTGGAGCGGGTGGAGACGCCCGACCTGCTCACTTTCATCAATCAGGCTCGTCGGACCGGTCTCCTCGAAATGGAGCGGACCAGCCAGTCGACGCGGATTTTCTTCTTGCA
>JAENWE010000128.1 GCA_016650185.1 Vicinamibacteria bacterium
TCCACCAGAGTCATCTCGACCCGCGTGTCCGCGGCGAAGGGATGAGACCTGAAGATGGCGATATCGGCATCCTTGCCCACCTCGATGGAACCCGCCCACTTGTCGATGCGGAGCTGTTTTGCCGGATTGAGAGTCACCATCTTGAACGCTTCGTCCTCGGAGACGCCGCCGTAGCGGACGGTCTTGGCCGCCTCCCAATAGAGACGCCGCGCCAGTTCATCGGAGTCGGAGTTGAGAGACACCACCACACCGTGACTCGCCATGATCGCGGCGTTGTAAGGGATCGCGTCATACGCCTCCATCTTGTAGGCCCACCAGTCGGAGAACGCGGACCCCCCCGCGCCGTGCTTCGCGATTTCGGAGGCGACCTTATAGCCCTCGAGCACGTGCTGGAAGGTGGCGATCTTGAAGCCCATCTCATCCGCGACGTTGAGGAGCATGAGGATTTCATCCGCGCGGTAGGAATGCGCATGCACCAGGCGTTTGCCCTCGAGAATCTCCTTGAGCGCCTCCATCTGCAGGTCCTTGCGGGGGGCCATGGGCACGGCCGGAGCCGCCGATCTGGCTCCCTTCTTCGCCGTGCTGACCGCTTTCATCGCCGCCTCGTAGTCATCCCACTCTTTCTTGTACGCCTTGGCTTCGAGGAAGGCATCGCGGATCGAGACTTCAACGCCCATGCGGGTGGCCGGGTAGCGCCTCGTGCCCGAGCTGAAGCTGGCGCGCTTCGGATTCTCGCCCAGCGCGAACTTGATTCCGGGAGGCGCCCCCTGGAACAAAAGGGCATCGCCGGAAGGAGCGCCCCACCGCATCTTGATGGTGGCGTTCTGGCCGCCGATCGAATTGCACGAACCGTGCAGGACGTTCGCTGCGGTCACGCCGCCCGCGAGCTGCCGGTAAATGCTGATGTCCCGCGGGTCGAGAGCGTCGGTGACCCGCACCTCCGCGGTGACGATGTTGGTGCATTCGTTCACCCCGTCTTCGACCGCCGTGTGAGAGTGGGCATCGATCAGGCCCGGCGTCACCACCCGGCCCGAGGCATCGATCACGGTGGCTCCCGCGGGGACGGCCACGTCCGCGCCCACCGCGGTGATCTTGCCGCCCTTGATCAGGATGACGCCCTTCTCGATGGTGCCGGCGGGGCCCACGGTCATGATCTTCGCGTTGGTGATCGCGGTGACGGTGTCTTGAGCCACCGCGTTTGCTCCCGCGGCCACGAAGGCGAGCAGGGCAAAGGCGGCGAGCGCGTGCTTGAATGTCAGTTTCTTCATTTACTTGACCTCTCCGAGTCCGCGTCCGTCCGTCCGTCCCGCGTCGCCGCGATTGTCTCCGGGTGGCTTCGGGCCGCCCGCGCCCGGAGGCCCGGCGGGTTTTTCTTCCGGCTCGTACAGTTCGCCATCGACGAAGACCATCTTCACCTTCGTTTCTTTGGCAAAGGGTTCGCCCGACCACACGACCACGTTGGCGATCTTGCCCTTCTCGATGCTGCCCATGCGATCGGCGACCCCCAGGATCTCCGCCGGAGTCAAAGTCACCGCCCGAAGTGCCTCTTCGCGCGGGAGGCCGTTGTCGATGGCCTTTCGGATTCCCGCCAGGAAGTCGGTGGCGAAGGCGGAGACCAGAGCGAACTTGATCCCCTCCTTGTTCAGGGCGGCGGGGTTTTTCTCCGCGCTCGCGATCTCGGCGCGGGTTTTGTCGTCATCAGAACCGCCGAAGAAGCCGCCCACGCGCGGCGGATCGTAGTTGACGCTCACCAGCAGAGCGGGCTTTCGCTCTTTGAGCAGCGCGATCTCCTCGAAGGCCTGGGTGTTTCCGGCGAGCACCAGCTTCAGCTTGAATTCGTCGGCGAGGGCAAAGGCGCGACGCAGATCGCCGATGCGCGGCGTCTGCAGCATCAGGGGCAGGGCGCCTGAGGCCACGTCGGCCCACACATCGAGGCCCGGGTCGAAGGACGGGCGCTTCCGGCCCGACGGCGCCTTCTCATAGGCCGCGACTTCGCTGCGGTGATAGGACCCGTCCATCAGCGCCTGGCGGAAGAAGGCCATGGCGCCCATGAGCGATCCGGGATAGCGCTGGCCCAGTGTGGCGATGCTGGCGGCGAGGGCGACATTCGACTTGACCACCATCGACTCCGGTTTGTCGCCCACCAGATCCATGACCGCGGCCGCGCCGTGGACCAGGCCCTCGCGGGGCACGGGAACAATGGTGGTGATGCCCGAGTCGCGCGCCTTCAAGGCGTCCGCGGCCTTGAGCAGTGCATAGATGTTGGAGGCCGGGGCGATCGGATCGGGGGTGGGTGCCGCGGCCGCTCCCCCTCCTGCGCCTCCCGGGCCGCCTCGGCCGGACCTTGCCGCGGGCATCCCCGCTCCGGAGAAGGCGTCGATCAGCCCCGGAGTGATCGTGAGTCCTGTGCCATCAAAGACACGGGCATCTTTGGGAATCACCGCGCCGGGGCCCACGTCTGTCACCAGGCCGTCGCGCAAGACCACGGTCGCGTTGTCGATGACTGCGCCCGAAACCGTCATCACCTTGGCCTTGGTGATGGCGTAGACGGGTACCTTCGCGGCCTCGGCGACCGGCGCGGCCAGCAGCATGCCCGCGAGCACGCCCGCGCACAGGGCGAGCCCGGAATGGGAAAGTCTGTTCATGGTCCTGATTCTCCGAAGATGTGAATTGGGGAGGGACGAGGCCCCTGGGATGCGCCGGACATCCACCTGCGTCCCTCGGGTCTCATGGATTTTCTTCGCCGCAGTATAGGTCGACCGCGTCCGTGGATGGAGCAGGCCGAGCGGAGCCTCGGGCTAGAATCACTCGCTCTCCATGGACATTTTCGGAAAAGGCCAACACACTCAGCACATTCTGTTCGTGTGCACGGCCAATATCGACCGATCGAAGA
>JAENWE010000129.1 GCA_016650185.1 Vicinamibacteria bacterium
CGTTGAGGAGATGAGTCGCGGTGTGATGACGCATGGCGCCCGCGCGCCGGTCCTCGTCGACCACCAGTCGGACCTTCATCCCCGGCTCGAAAGCGCCTTCGTCGACGGTCGCTACATGAGCTGAGAGTCCGGGGAGCGCGTTCCGGCAAGAGGCCACGGTTGCGATGGCGCCCGGCGCCGAGATGACGCCCTGATCGCCGATCTGGCCGCCCGCTTCCGCGTAGAAGGGGGTGCGATCCACGATGATCTCGCCGGACTCGCCCTTGTCCAGGCGTCTGACCCGCTGGCCGTCCTTGAAGAGGGCGATCACCGTCGCACCGTCTTCTTCCAGGCGAAGGTAGCCGACGAACAGGGTCTTCGCCGACTCCAGAATCTGGATGTACTGGGGCGAGCCCGAGATCGCTCCCAGCTTGCTCGCATGTCGCGCGCGTTCCTGTTGCTTCACGAACTCGGCGTCGAAGCCCGCGTGGTCGACCGCGAGGCCTCGGTCCGCGGCCAGTTCCTCGGTGAAATCGAGCGACAGGCCATAAGTATCGTAGAGCTTGAACGCGTCGGCTCCGCTGAGGATGCCGCTGGTCGTGGAGGTCGCGACGGTGTCGAAAACCGCGAAGGCCTGCTTCAAGGTGGTGGAGAAGCGATCCTCCTCGACCCGGACGATCTTCTTCACCGTGGCCTCCGTGGTCTTGAGGTCGGGATAGGCGGATTGCATGCGCGTGACCAGATCGCTCACCAGGCCGGTCAGGAAGGGCTTGTCCAGGCCAAGCTTGCGCCCGTGACGGAGCGCGCGTCGCATGATCTTTCTGAGGACGTAGCCACGTCCTTCGTTGCCGGGCAGGACGCCATCCGAGACCAGGAAGACGGTGGCGCGCAGGTGGTCGGCGATGACCCGCAACGATACGTCGGTCGCCGCGTTTCGCCCGTAGGTCACGCCCGAGAGCCTTGCCGTGGCGGCGATCAGAGGGGTGAAAAGATCGGTGTCGTAGTTGCTGAGCTTGTTCTGGACAACCGCAGCCACGCGCTCGAGGCCCATGCCGGTGTCGACGCAAGCCGCGGGCAGGGGAGAGAGATCCCCCTTCTCATCGCGTGAAAACTGCATGAACACGAGATTCCAGATCTCGAGGTAGCGATCGCACTCGCAGGCGACACCCAGGCACCCCCGTCCCGCTGTGATTTCCGCGCAGGGGAGCGAGTCGCCCTGGTAATAGTGAAGTTCGGAGCAGGGACCGCAGGGTCCGGTGTCGCCCATGGCCCAGAAGTTGTCCTCCTTCCCGAGCTCGAGGATCCGATCAGCGGGCAGGAACGCGCGCCAGTGGTCGAAGGCCTCGGTGTCGCGCGGTACGCCTTCTTCACCCTTGAAGATCGTGGCCGTGAACCGGTCCTTGGAAAGACCCAGAGTTCCGGTCAAGAACTCCCAGGCGTACGCGATCGCGTCCTTCTTGAAATAGTCGCCGAAGGAGAAGTTTCCGAGCATCTCGAAGAACGTGTGGTGGCGGGCGGTGAGGCCCACATTCTCGAGGTCGTTGTGTTTGCCGCCCGCCCGCACGCACTTCTGCGAGGAGGCCGCCCGCTCGTAGGTTCGGGACTCCCGGCCCAGGAAGATGTCCTTGAACTGGTTCATTCCCGCGTTGGCGAAGAGGAGAGTCGGGTCATTCTGGGGGATGAGCGGGGAACTGCGCACAACCTCATGCTGCCGGTCCGCAAAGAAACGGAGAAAGGAGGCACGAATGTCATCGGCGGTCATCGAGGAAGGGGTCGTCGAGGAAGGGGTCATGGGGGAGGCACTTTTCCGGGAGCTACTCATCAGAGTCTGAGTCATCAGCGCTATTCTCAGCCATCAGGGCGTTTTCCGCGAGGCGTAGCGCGCGCATGGCCTCCGAAAGTTCGAAGCCGCGGCCCAGAAGGGACCGTACCACCCTGGCCCGTTTTTCCCTCCGCGTCTCTCCCCGGGCCTTTTCCAGCAGCCGGCCCGCGAACCGGACCAGATTGGCCTCGCCCTCTTCGGAGGCCGTGAAGGCTTCTTTCGCTGCGGCCTCGGCCGTTTCCGCGGAGATGCCTTTCTGGCGCAGGGTCGCGACCAGACGCCTCGGTCCTCGTTTGCCTGAGCGAGCGGTGAGCCGGGCTGCCGCCGTCGCCAGCCGAAGGTCATTGACCAGGCCCTCGCGTCGCGCCCGCTCAAGGGCCGACTCGGCCGCCGGCTCGGGAACGCCCTTGGCGGCGAGGGACCTGCGCAGTTCCAACTCGGTGTGGTCCCGCCGCCCGAGCTTGGCCAGAATCAGCGCGAACGCGTTTCGGCCAAGGGTTTCCGGGTCTTTTTCTCCGGGCCCTTCTGGCGGTACAGGTTCAGGCCGGCTCCCCCTGGTCCTGGTCAAGCTCGCTATTCAAGCTCCATGGAGCCCATGCCACCGGTTCGGCTGCCAGTATCGACGCCAGAGAGCATCATGCGGAATTCGTCAGGGTTGGTGCAGCGTCGCGCCGCCTCTTCTCTCGTGATGAGACCCTTCTGGCACAGATCGAACAGGGCCTGATCGAATGTCTGCATGCCCTCGGTGGTTCCCTGGGAAATAGCGCCGGCGATGAGCCGGGTCTTTTCTTCGTTCACGATGCAGTCGCGGATGAAAGGGGTCGAGATCATGACCTCGACCGCGGGCACCCGGCTCAGGCCGTCGGCCTTGGGGACGAGACGAAGGGACACCACGGCGCGAAGCACCGAAGCGAGTTGACGGCGTATCTGCTTCTGCTGGTGTGGCGGGCAGACTGACACGATGCGGTTGATGGTCTCGGTGGCGTCGAGAGTGTGCAGGGAGGAAAGAACCAGGTGTCCGGTCTCGGCCGCGGTGACCGCGGTCTCGATGGTCTCGTAATCCCGCATCTCGCCGACCAGAATGACGTCCGGGTCCTGCCGCAGGGCGGCGCGGATGGCGCCGGCGAAGTTCAGCGCATCCACCTCGATCTCACGCTGGTTCACGATCGACCGTTTGTCCCGATGCAAAAACTCGATCGGATCCTCCACGGTGACGATGTGCGAGGTCTTCTCGGAGTTGATGTAGTCGATGAGGGCGGCGAGGGTGGTGGATTTCCCCGAGCCGGTGGCGCCGGTGCACAGGATCAGACCCCGCTGCTCGTCGGCGATCTTGGTCAAGGCGGGCGGCAGCAGGAGTTCGCGAATGGTCTGAATCTTCAGAGGAATGAGCCGGACGACCAGGCCGACGGTGCCGCGCTGCTGGAAGACGTTGCAGCGAAAGCGGCCCAGGCCGGGCACGGAATAGGCCACGTCCACATCGAAACTGTCCTTGAACTTCTGCTTCTGCCGGTTGTTCATGACCGAGAAGGCCATGTTGAGAGTGTCTTCGGTCTGCAGGCGGCGGTGGTCCACCACCGCGGTCAGCTCGCCGTTCACCCGAAGAACCGGATGTGAACCGACCTTGAGATGGAGGTCTGAGGCGCGCTTTTCGATCGCGAGCTTGAGGAGGTCGTTGATGAGCATGGAGGGAGTGCCCTTTTGAAAGGGATGCTGAAGGTGTCCCCGCGTCGAGTCGGGGAACGAAAGCGACCTAGAGGATAGCCCCTTTCGGCGCTCTCGCCTTCACCAGGGCTTTGTGATATCCACGCGAACATGAGGATCATCGCGGGAGAAGGCCACGGCCGAAAACTCAAGGTTCCTAAGGGGGGCGAGACCCGATCGACCGCTTCGCGGGTGAAGCAAACCTACTTCGACATCATGCGGCCGGCCATCGAAGGGGCGGCGTTTCTCGATGCCTGCGCGGGTTCGGGAGCCCTGGGTATCGAGGCGGTGTCGCGTGGAGCCGCCCATGCCACACTCATCGACCGGTCGCACGCGGCGGTGGCGAGCGCGCTTCAGAACATCCGCGTGCTGGGAGACCTCAGCCGGTTGGTGGAGGTCCTGGAAGGCGACCTCCTGCGCACCCTGCGGAAATTGCGCGCCGAGGGACGGACCTTCGATGTGGTCTATCTCGATCCGCCCTATGACGAGGGGCCCTACGAGGAAGCGTTGGAACTCCTGGCCCTTGGCCTGGTTAATCCGCGGGGCTACGTGACCGCCGAGCATTTCAAGAAGCGCCTTCTTCCTGAGACTATTCGTACCCTGACCCGGATCCGTGAGGTCAAGATCTCAGACCATCGGTTGACCATCTACAGAAATGAGGTTGCGGCGTGAGTGAAAGGGAAGGAAAAGTGTGGAGACGGATCGCCCTGGTGCCCGGGTCTTTCGACCCGGTGACTCTGGGTCATCTTGACCTCGTGATTCGCGCCTCGAGCCTGTTTGACGAGGTGGTGGTGGCCGTCCTCGAAAACGCCTCAAAGCAACCTTGGTTCTCGGCCGCGGGGCGGGTTTTGATGGTGCAGCGCGAGATGGCGGCCCTCAAGAACGTACGGGTGGTCCGGTTCTCCGGACTGCTGGCGGACCTCGCCGCTCAACATGGCGCGGAGGTGGTGGTGCGCGGGGTTCGCGGAGGATCGGACCTCGAATACGAGACTCTCATGGCCAGAATGAATGCGCACCTTCGGCCTGGTCTCGACACCGTCTTCCTGCCCTCCTCGCCGCAGCTCACCCACATCGCCTCACGACTGGTTCGCGAGATCGCGTACCTGGGCGGGTCGGTTCAGGGCCTCGTGTCCGAAAAAGTGGCGATGGCCATGGAAACCCGGGCCGAGGAGAAGCGAGCCGAGCACGCGTTCACCAATAGGGGAGCAGAGTGAAGAGCGACATGAAAGAGGAGACCAAGGGGCTCAGAGCCGTTCATCTTTCGATGCGGGTCAGTTCTGTCCAGGTGTCTCCGACGGTGGCGACCGCGGCCCGGGCCACCCTGCTGCGCTCGGAGGGTCGCCATATTCTCGACTTCTCGGTGGGTGAACCCGATCAAGGCACGCCCGAGAGAATCCGCCGCGCGGCCGAAGACGCCATGAATCGCGGGGAGACGCGCTACGTCCCGTCTCTCGGCATTCCTGCCCTGCGAAAGGCGGTGGCCCGCCGTTACCTTGAAGACGATGGGGTTCGCTTCGACGCCAGCGAAGTTGCGATCACCCTGGGCGGCAAACAAGCCTTCGCGCTGGCTTGCGAAGCCATCCTCGACCCAGGCGATGAGATCGTCGTTCCGACCCCGTTCTGGCCGACGTTCTCCGAAGCGCCCAGACTGGCGGGCGGGGTTCCGGTGTTCGCCCCTCTCGATGGGGCGAGGGGTTTCGCCTTCGACCCGGACCTCATCTTGAAGAAAGTGCGCCGAAAGACCCGTGCCCTGGTCATCAACTCGCCGTCGAACCCGACGGGAGCGGTGGTCGGCGAAAGGGCATTGATCGACATCGCCCAGTCTCTGAAAAAGAAGGCCCCCGACGCGTTCCTGATCTTCGACGACACCTACGCGCGTCTGCGTTACGTGAAGAGCCATCCCCGGATGCTGCCCCGGGTGCGCGAGATTCTGGGTGAGAGGTTTCTGGTGGCGGGGACGGCCTCAAAGACGTACTGCATGACCGGTTGGAGGATCGGCTGGTTGCTCGCGCCCAAGACCGTCATTCAGGGCGTTTCCGCCCTCATCTCGCACGAGACCCAGTGCGCGGCTTCGTTCGCCCAGTTCGGGGCGGTGGAAGCCCTCAACGGGCCGCAGGACTTCGTGAGCGATCAGGTCGCGGAGTATCGAGTTCGCCGCGACATGGTGGTGGGAGCCCTGAACGCCATCCCCGGAATCAAGTGCCGCGTCCCCGAAGGCGCCTTCTACGCGTTTCCCGACATCCGCGCGTCTCTCACCAGGGCGATGCCCGACGCTCTGACCTTTGCCGCCCGTCTGCTCGACGAGCAGGGCGTCGCCGTGGTGGCCGGAGAAGGCTTCGGTTGTCCCGGTTACATCCGGATATCGTTCGCGCGTTCGCAGGAAGAACTGCGCCAAGGGCTGACTGCGATCACCACCTTCGTTGGTTCCCTCGACCGCCGCCCGACCTCTCGCCCGACCTCTCGCCGGAGCGCTCCCGCCGGAAAAGAGGCACACCGGTGATCGGCTTTCAGGAGGGTTCAGCCGCCGTCCTGTACCTCAACGAGCCGAGGGAGAAAATCTGGGGGTTGGTGGTTTCTGTCTCCGCGGCCGGAGTGGTTCTCCGCGGTCTTCGGCTGGACTCGTTCGAAGATTGGATGCGGCAGGAGGCGCGAAACGAGGAGGAGTTGCTGGGTTTGGTGACTTCGTTCTATCCCCTGCCCCGCATCGAACGCCTGGAGGAGGATCGTTCGGTGGGGTCGGTGGTGAGCTACTCGCAACGCTTCGCGGAGGCGGTGGGCCGTTCGGTTCACGACGCGGTGGCGGCGCGGACTGCGGAGCGGGAAGCGGGGGATGGGGACGAGAAGACCAAAACGAAGAACGGCGGACTCTTGCACTAGCCCGGACTAGCGCCCCAGTTCTTCGAGGACCCCCTTGATCAGCAGGGGCCATACGGTTGTGGCGTCCGCGTAGACCTCGGCTTGCCGGCCGCCCTCACTGGCCGGGACGAACTTGCCCCAAGAGACGCCTTCCGAATAGGTGCAGCCGGACAGGCCGCCCCAATGAACCGGCTCGGGACAGATCCTGACCGCGTAGTGATAGCGGGGAGGACGAAAGCTCTCCTCCAGGCGATCGTTGGTGATGTCCACGAAAGGGCCGACTTCCTGCGCCCAGTTGCGGGGCACGCCGCCGCCGATGGTGAAGATGCCCAGTTTCTTGGCTCCGAGGGCGAAGCGGGCGAAGCTGATGAGGTCGTGAAACGGGTTGTAACGCGGGACCACGTTGAACAGATCCATCGGAGTGTTGATCTCGCCGCGTTTGCGGGCGTGACGCATGGCCCAGGTGGCGAGGTCCAGCCCGAGTTCCGAGTCGGTGAGCGCGGGGACGTACACCGGCACTCCCTTGAGATACGCGCTCCGCAGGACGCCGCCGCCCTCCGTGTCTTCGGCCAGAACCTGGCCGAGAGCCCGGCAGATCACTTCCGACGATAGCTCCTTCTCGGGACCAAGCAGCTCCATGGCCTTGGTCGAGAACTCCTCGACGTGATTGAGATTCGCCTCCATCTCCAGCGTGTCGTAGACGCGGTTGTAGCCCTTGTCGAAAAGCTCCTCGTCGGAAACTTCCGGGTTGTAGCGATAGTGAGTGAGCCCGATCGCCTCGGATAGCCCGTGCGCCATCAAGGCCCCGGTGGAGACCACCGCGTGGACCAGACCTTCGTCGATCATCTTTTGGATGACCTTGCCCATCTTGCCGATGGTCATGGCACCCGAGAGGGTCATGACCACTTTGCAGTCGGGATCTTTCGCCATTGCCACCATGATCTCGAAGGCCTCGCCCAGGGACCGGCCGGAGAAAGCGGTGTGGCTCATCCCGCGCAGGAGGGATGAGAAGGAAGTCACCTCGTCGAGGTCCAGGCTCTTGAGGGGGACAAGACGGTCTTCGCGACCGTCATGGAGATGGCGTTTGTGCATGTGCCGGAATCTACCAGCGCGAGGCGAACTAGCAGCCCGTGGCGAAAGTCGGGACGCGTCGGAAGCGGATCTTTTCCGCCAGCTCTGCGTTGCTGAACCTCGAAATATTCCCGATATTCCTTCGGTCCAGCGCCTTGATCTGACGAAAAATCTCTCGCTTGCGACGCGACCGGACTTTCGCCACGGGCTGCTAGCGCCCGCGGATCAGGTCCCGAATTTCCCGGAGATGAGCGATCTCGTGATTGATGGTGACGCCGCGGGCAGTCTCGGCCGCCGCGCGGCTGGGATTGAACCAGACGAAGAACACGGACGCGCGATTGGCGGCGAGTCCGTCCACCTGCGGATCGTCGCCGATGTAGACCGCCTGGTCGGGCTCAACCCTAAGTCGCCGCAGGGCCTGCTCGATGATGCGAGGGTCGGGTTTGGTGAAGCCGGCCCGCTCGGACGTCACCACGACCGGGAACACGGCTTTGAGGTCGCTGGCCCCAAGACGACGTCGCTGCACCCGATCGATTCCGTTCGTCACTACCCCCATGCGAACGCCGAGGCGTGCGACGGATCGAACGGCCGCCGCGGCGCCCGAGATAAGATCACCCCGCGACGAGAACTCGTCGAGATAGAGCGGGGCGAGGGTGCGAGCGGGCGCGGGATCGTGTCCGATCTTTTCGAGCCACAGATGGAACCTCAAGACCCGCAGTTCCTTTGAGGTCAGTCGGCCCGCGCGATACTCGCCCCACACATGGGTGTTGACCACCCGATAGGCCTCGAGGGCCTTCGGGCCGAGGGGCACGCCCGCGGCCCGCGCGACGCATCCGAGCGCGCGGCGTTCGGTTCTTTCGGTGTCGAAGAGGGTATGGTCGAGATCGAAGAGAACCGCCCGAACCGGCCTCAAGGCAGGCGCCTCCGCCTACTTCGCTCGATACGTGATGAAGCCCTTCTTCAAATCGTAGGGCGATACGCCCACGGTCACGCGGTCGCCGATGATGACTCGAATCCGGAACCGTCGCATCTTGCCGTTCAGCTTGGCCAGTACTTCGTGCCCCTCGCCGCAGTTCACCTTGTAGTGTCCGCCCGCGAAAATTTCCGTCACCGTTCCCTGCAGCTCAACCAGATCTTCTTTGCTCATCTGCGGGTATTTTAGCCTGTTTGTGCCGGGCTCGCGTTCACATGAGATTCAGGAAGTCGTCGAGCGCGCGTCGCTCGGCGGCTTCCGGCGCGAAGGGATCTCTTTCTCGGGCGCCGGGCCGAGTCGGAACGCCACGCAGACGTTCGATGATCTCGCCTTGCCAGCGTGTGAACAAACCCGTCACCGCGTCGGCTCCCGCCCGAGAGTGAGAACAGTAGCCGTGCATGGACATGAAGGCTGCGGTCTCTCGAATCGCCGAATGCGGGGTGAGGCGATTGGCGCTGGGCCGGTCTCCGGCGATGAGGCCGCGTAGGTTTCGGGCGCCGAGCACGCAGGGCGGGCACTGGCCGCAGGATTCGCGTTCGAAGAAGCGGGCGACCGCATCGACGATGGAAGGCCACGACGTGTCCTCGCCGAGGACCAGGATGGACGCGGTTCCAAGCGCGCTGCCCAGTGCCTCGATCGCGGCTGGTTTCAATTCGACGTCAAGCTGAGCGGGAGTCAGAGGCATCGATTGGACGCCGCTCGGAAACACTAGGCCTACGGGCGAGGTGGCTCCGCCGCCCTCGGTATCGATCACGTCTCGAAGGGCCCGGTTGGTCCGCACCTCGTAGGCGCCCGGAGAGCGGACATCGCCCCAGAGCGTGAGGGTGAGCGTCTCGGTCGCCGCGAATGCGGAACCCTCGTTCACCGCGCCGGGAACACGCGCCAGGGTGTCGACATTTTGAACCAGGGTGGGTCGCCCGAACAGGCCTACGGCGGAGGGACGGGGAGGCTTAGGACGGGGCCAGGCGGTCCGGCCTTCGATCGACTCCAGCAGGGCCGTCTCCTCGCCGCCCACATAGCTGTCGTCCCCCCGATGAAGGGAGACGATCGAGGCGAGGCCGAGATCCTGCAGGGCTTTTCGGAGAAGCTCTTCCTCGATGCCGAACGATCCTCTCAGGTACACATACCCGCGCTCCGCCCCCAGAACATCCATGGCGATCTTGAGGCCGAGCAGCACGTCCTTGGGGCGCGCGCGCATGACGAACCGATCCTTGATCGACCCGGGCTCACCCTCGCCTCCATTGGCGATGACGAGTGGACGACCGTCCTCGGCAAGGACGGCGCACCATTTCCGATAGGTCTCGAACCAGCCTCCGCCCCTTCCGCGCAGGCCCGAGGCTTCGAGTTGATTCAGAGTGTGGTCGTCGGTTCTCGGCTTCATCCTGGTAAGCCGGGGACTCTAGCCCCCTGTGGGATATTTCGCTCCGTCGACCCATGGTTCTTCTTCATTGTGCGAAAAAGGCGACCTGGGGTTTCGCGCGATCAGGTCAGGTCGCATACACTCCTTTCGCCCGCACCACCAGCCATTCCAGGGGAGACCACGAAAAATGATCCAGCTCACGCCGACCGCAGCCAGCAAAGTCAAGGGAATCCTTGAAGTGGAGAAGGAAAACATCGCCAACGGTGGGCTCCGGGTCTATGTCCAGGGCGGCGGCTGCTCTGGCTTCTCATACGGGATGGTCCTCGACGAAGTGGCTGAGGACGATGAAGTGTTCGAGTTCGAGGGCGTGAAGGTCATCGTCGATCAGATGAGTCTCAAGCACCTGGACAATGCCACCATCGACTACAAGGAAGACCTCATGGGCGGCGGTTTCGCGATCAAGAATCCGAACGCCAAGTCCACTTGTGGCTGCGGCTCATCGTTTAGCTCCTAATTCTGTAGGCGGCGGCCTGGTCAGGCATCGCCGCTTTGCCGAACCTGCGCGACCCTAGACAAGGCCTTGGGTAAGCCAGGTACGAGATTTGCTCATCGGTAGAAAGTAATGGCCACAGACTCCAGTTCATCCTCGCCCTTGGCTCCTCCCGTGTCTGACGCCGGGGTTCTGCGATCCGCCTTCTCCCCCCAAAGCCACACTGTGGCGCGAGCCACACACCGCGTGTTGACCCTACGAACCTCCACGCGCCTGGAACTGCTCAACCTGACGGACCGTGTTCAGGAGTCGGTCCGAAGCGCTCAGGCGGGTGAGGGGCTGGTCCTCGTCTCCTCTCTACACACCACGTTCGCTCTTATGGTGAACGAGTGGCAAGAGGCCCTGCTCGAGGATATCCGGACCATGCTCGGAACCCTCATCCCGAATGAGCGCGACTATCACCATAACGACCCACGGCAGTCGGATTGCGACCGGAAGAATGCGCATGCCCATCTGCAGGCCACCCTGCTCGGGCATTCGCTTTCCTTTGGGGTGACCGGCGGA
>JAENWE010000130.1 GCA_016650185.1 Vicinamibacteria bacterium
GGCTACAGCTATGTGAAAGGCCTGGGCCTGATCATGCAGATCAACCAGAACGTGCCCAGTTGCGTCGCGGTCGGGGGAAACAACGGCTGCCGCCCTAACCCGAACTACGCCGACAACACCCAGTATTCTTCGGCGGGGGAATCCAACTATCACGGCCTGCACCTCTCGCTGCGCCTGCTGCCCACCCGATGGGGCTCGGCCCGGATCTCCTACAGCTACTCGAAGTCGATGAACAACGTGGGCGAAGCGTTCTTCAATGGTCCGATCGACACTTTCGACCTGTCGAAGGACTGGGGGCGCTCCGATGACGACCAGCGGCATCGACTCGCGCTCAGCGGCGCCATCCATACTCCGAAGGAGCCCTCGAGTACCACCTGGGGCCGTATCACGCACGGCTTTCAGCTGAGCGCGATGCTGCAGTACTACTCGGCCCTGCCCTTTGACATCACTTCCGGGGTCACCACCGTGCAGGGCAGCGCGGGCCGGCCGATCGTGAACGGCGCCTTCATCGAACGGAATGCCGGCGTCGGAAGCGACTTCTTCAGCCTGAACGCCCGGGTGACCCGGACGTTCGAGGTCACGGAGCGCGTTCAGTTCGAGGCGATCGCCGAGGCCTTCAACCTGACCAATCGACGCAACGACCTGACCCGGAACACGAGATTCGGGTCGGGAGCCTACCCACACAACCCCTCGCCCACGTTCAACCAGATCACGGCCGTGGGCGAGCCGAGAGGATTCCAATTCGGCCTCCGGCTCAGGTTCTGATGGAGCTCACGAGGGTATAGTCGCAAACACGACGCGACGCTGCGGTGGCGATCGGACATCGACCGGAATTACTAATCGTGGGCGAATCCACGGACCGTGAGGAGACATGAGATGACCAAGACGAACAGGAAGAACTGGGGAGGGACCACGACGGCGGCTCAAGTGTCGGCGCTTTGCCTGCTGGGACTATTTATTATTCCGATTGCCCCAGGCTTGGCCCAACGTGCGCAGGCCGCCCCGCAGGATCCAGGGTCCGACGGGGCTGACAACGTCCGGTTGGTGGGCTATCACGACCTGCAGGGCCGCCAGTCATTGCAGTTGACCGCCCGGTCGGATGCCGCGAACGGCAACTGGCTC
The DNA here is from genome assembly GCA_016650185.1 of Vicinamibacteria bacterium. Taxonomy (GTDB): domain Bacteria; phylum Acidobacteriota; class Vicinamibacteria; order Fen-336; family JAGNNV01; genus JAGNNV01. The sequence goes on from JAENWE010000130.1 coordinate 1,123, forward strand.
TACGTGGGTCATCAGCCGAACAACCGCTCGGCTCCGACCTCGGGGGACGACGCCGGGGGTGTGAACGAAGCCCAGATGAATCCGGTCACGGGCGAGATGGAGATCAATGGCACCTCCCTCATCGACATCACCGACCCGGCCCACCCGGTTCTCAAGTGGCATATCCCGGGCTCAGCCAGCGCTAACCATCGGTCGGTGTCCGTGGTCTATGACTACAAGCACAACGGGACCGGTCACGATTACCTCGTCCGCAGCGCCGACGACGGCACGAATTTCCGGTTCGAAGTGTTCGACATCACCGATCGGGCGACGAACCCGAAGAACATCAAGCTCGTTTCCGAGATCAAGGGAACGCCACCCAACTCCTGCGGTCCCGGTTGCGGCGGGCCGTTCGTCATCCGCGCCCACAAAGGCTATTGGTCCGAGGACTCGGGCTATTACTACACAGCCTCGGGCGAGCCAGGATTCCGCAACACCCTGCTGCATGTCTGGGACATGAGAAACCCGTCGGAGCCGAAATTCGTCGGCCGGGCCTGGCTGCCCGGGATGAAGGAAACCGAAGACAAGGCGCTCTACCAGGGACAGTATGTCCATCATCCCATCATCGACGAGGCCAACAACCGGATGTACATCGGGTTTCGCAACGCCAGCGGACTGATGGGTGCCTGGGATATTTCCGACAAGACCAAGGACCCCAAGCCGGTCTGGTCCTACGACAACAACCCGCCCAACCGCGGTCCGCATACCCTGACTCCGATCGTCTATGACCAGCTTCCCAACTTCGGTAAGGATGCCCTTCCGCGGACCTACCTCTTCATGACCGAGGAAGCGGGCGGAACGCCGGACATGGCGCCCTGTCCGGTCGGGGTCAGGACGAGAGCCTACATGTTCGACGTCACGTCGGGGACTCCCACTCAGGTGTCCCAGTGGGAGGTCCCGGTGGGCGACTTCTGCGACAAGGGCGGGCGATTCGGTCCACATCAGCACGCGGAGTTCGTGAATGGGCGGCTCAACCGGCACGAGAACCGCATCGCCTGGATCGCCTACTTCAACGCGGGGGTCAGAGTTCTCGACCTGTCCAATCCGTACAACCTGCGCGAGCTTGGCTACTACATTCCGAAGACCAACGCGATGTCCCACCCGATGGCGGAGGGGCAGAAGACCGCCATTCAGATCAACGACGTGACCATCGACCACCGGGGCCTGGCCTACGCCACCGACCGTGTGGGCACGGGCCTGTTCATCTTCGAGTACACGGGGCCGAAGCCCCAGGTGGCCGGGCGGCCGTAGTCGTTCTTGCGGTCAGCGTCCGAGGCCCTCGCCGGCCTTCGTGATCCAGTCGCGAGGATCGGGCGAGGCGGTGCGCTTTCGGCCATTGCTGATCTGCCAGTCGTGGAGCCAGGAGAGGCCCCAAGCGCCGACGTAGTTGTCGGGGCGCCCATAGGCCGGGTCGGCCAGGGCTTGATCGAGGGTCACGAATTTCGAGAGACGCCTTCGGTGAATTTCCACCACCGCAATCTTGTAGTGCAGGTAGTCCGCGGCGATCCGGGTTTCCGATTTTGTGGGTCCTTGCCAACGGTTCGACGCCCCCGGTGATCGGCGAGTCGCGCGTCCTTGTGGAGACCTCGGTGGCGGACATCGAAGGGCTCCGCCTCGGACTCTGCCGGCTTACCGGCGATCCTCACGAAATCAAGTGGGCGGCGTCGGCAACCCTCGGCAGAGAGATGGGCCAGGCCGTACCACATCCTGGAGCTGAACGGCCGCGCTCATCGTTCGCCCGAGGTGTTCAAGGCTTACGAGACCGCCCGCTCCCTGGGCTTCCCGCAGATCAATGTAGACGTCATCGCGGGGATGCTGGGCGAAACCGACGCCAACTGGGACGCCTGCGTGAAAAAGACTCTCGATCTCCAGTCCGACAGCAGGGCCAGCCGTCACGAGCCTAGCTGTGCAGTTTGTCCGCCAGCTTGTCCGTGGCCCTGGTTAGAGACTTCTTGGCTTTTCGACCGAGGTCTTTCGCCTCGCCCTTCGCGGTCGCGAGCGAGCGCTTGGCTTTTCGCGCCATGCCCTTTGCCTCTTCCTCGACGCGCTGAGAGATGCGCCGGCGCGTCTCGCGACCCGAGGCCGGCGCGGTCAGCGCGCCCGCGACATAACCGATGGCGGCGCCGGCAATCACTGCGCCGACAGACCGGGCAACTAGAGCCTTCTTATTGGTTTTGGCTCCATCGGTCTTCACAACTTCTGTCTTTGGCTTCATGGTTTCCTCTCAATGAAAATCAGGTTGAACCCTATCAAACTTTTCGTCACCGAGACGGAACTAGACTGACCCATGCTCGGTTCACCCAGCATGGATACGCAGGATCGGGTTCGGCTTGAGCATTCGGGCGACGAGTTGCGCGTGTGTCTCTCCGGCGCCTGGAGATTGCGGGACGGGCTTCCTGCCCTGACCGGCATCGAGGAGGCCCTGGAGGCCGGTTCGACATCGAGCCTGGCGTTTGACAGCACCGGGCTCGAGGAGTGGGACAGCGCGCTCATCACCTTCTTGCATGGTGTGCACCGTCGCGCCCTCGCGCGGGACATCCGGATCGACCTGTCGGGGCTGCCGGACGGCCCACGACGGCTGCTGACCCTGGCCGCCGCCCTGCCGCCCCGCGAGTTGAACCACACAGAGGAAGACGACACGCTAGGCGCCCGCGTGGGTCGGACCGCCTTCCAGGCCTGGGACACCGTCGCCGACGCCGTCGGGTTCCTGGGCGAGACGACCCTGGCCTTCGGCTCCATGTTGCGGGGCCGCGCGCGCTACCGTGCGGTGGATCTGATACTCGCTTTCCAGTCCGCGGGGGTCGGGGCGCTCGGAATCGTGGCCCTGATCAACTTCCTGATCGGCGGCGTGCTCGCCTTCGTCGGGGTGGTGCAACTCGGCCAGTTCGGCGCCTCCCTTTACGTGGCGGACC
>JAENWE010000131.1 GCA_016650185.1 Vicinamibacteria bacterium
GGGCATGGGGAAATCCCGAAAGCCGGAGAGGGTGCGGGACGAGATGAAATGCGCGGACTCGTACATTGGCGAGCCCGGAAAGCCAATGTTCCAGATCCCGCCCACATCGGGATTCCGCTCGAAGCCCTCGAAAGGCACATTGAGCGCCTTCAGCCAGCGCGCGGCCGAGAGCCCCGCCGGGCCGGCGCCCACGAGACAAAACGGTCGATCATCCATCAGAGAGAGGATATCGCCCCCTTGGCCCGGGCGATCTCAACGAGTGTCCTGCCGCAGGCCGACCGCCGAGCCGTTCGTTCAGGCGGGACGAACGCCCACGAAGACATCGCGGCGGAGAACCGGGTCGTCGACACGTTGAGCCCTGAAACCCGCTTTTCGGAACGCTCGCAACCACGTCGCGTTCGGAAAAAGGCCGAACTCGTGAACGTCCTGATGGGCGCGAACCCGGCCGCGCGCGTCCTTGAGCAAGTAGACGAAGTGGACCTCGTACTTCGTGTCGTACGGGTTCGGGTCGAAGTTCCATTCGAGATATCGCAGGCCGCGATCCGCCCCGTCATTGCCTCCGTGATGCGAGATCGAGGAATACGATTCTCGCGTGCAGTCGGGGGCCACGAGCGTGGCGCCTCCGGGACGAGTGTGGACAAAGGCGGTCCGCAGCGCGCGGACAAGGTCGCCCTCGCTCGTCATGTGCATCACGGCGTCGTGGATGAAGACTCGATCGAATGTCCGTCGCAGCCGCACGCTGCGCATGTCGCCCGGAACATGCTCGCACTCCGGATTGAGCCTTCGACTTTCCCGGAGCATCCCCGGCGACAGATCGACGAGGGTGAGCTGGAACCACGTCTTCAGGTACGACGCGTTGTTTCCCCCCCCGGACCCCAGTTCCAGCAGCGTTCTCGCGGGCCGGTTTCCGTGGGCGAGGAGCAACCGACGGAAGGGACGCGTCTCCGTCCGATAGTCGGCGGGGCTCGAGAAGAGATGCCACCAGGGAGCGAGGTCTTTGTACAGAATCGGTGTGGTCATGGAAGGGGGCACCATAATCGAGCCTGGACAAATCGAGCCTGGACCAGTTGATCTTCTGGCCCGAACGCGGTCAACTGTGCCTCGTGGCTGTGGAACCGAGCACCGGAATGGATCGCACGTCTCTTGCCGAGACGGCCGACAAGGCCGCGCGCGCCCATGCCTCGCTCGCCGCCATGCGGTCTCTCACCCAAGCTGACGTGGATCGGATCGTGGCAAGCATGGGACGGGCCGCGGCGATCGAGGCGGCCCGACTCGGCGAAGCAGCGCATCGTGAGACCGGGTTCGGCAACATCGCGGACAAGACCACCAAGAACCTCTTCGCCGCTGAACGTGTGGCCTCTCATATCGCGTCGACGAAGACGGTCGGCGTGCTGGGCGACGACCCCGCGACCGGCATCACGGAGATCGGCGAGCCGATGGGGGTGGTGGCTGCCATCATTCCGTCGACGAACCCAACCTCCACGGCTATTTTCAAGGCGCTTATCGCGGTCAAAGCCCGCTGTCCTATCGTGCTCAGTCCCCATCCCTCGGCGCGAACCTGCGTCCTCGAGTCGTTTCGTGTCCTGGAGATCGCGGCCTTGGCGAGCGGTCTGCCCGACGGCGCGCTTCAGTGTCTCGAGGTGGTCTCGATCGCTGGGACCGAGGCGTTGATGAAGAGCCGTCATACCGCGGTCATCCTGGCCACGGGGGGGATCGGCCTTGTGCGCGCCGCCTACTCCTCGGGCAAGCCCGCCTATGGAGTTGGGCCCGGGAATGTCCCGGTCTACGTCCACCGGTCCGCGGATCCAGGTCGCGCGGTTCGCGATGTGATCGCCGGGAAGACCTTCGACTATGGCACCCTGTGTTCTTCGGAGCAGGCTCTCGTCTTCGATTCATCGATCAGCGCCGAGGTCATGAAGGCGCTCGAAGCCGAACGAGTTCACATACTCTCGAACGAAGAGGCCTCGAAAGTGGCGGCCTGGGTCATCACCGAACGAGGGATCGTGAACGCGAAGGCGGTGGGCCGTTCCGCCCAGGCCCTGGCCGAGGCCGCCGGCTTCAAGGTGGCCGAGGGCACGCGGGCTCTTGGGGGTCGAGTCGCCGGGGTGGGCCGCGAGCATCCCCTCTCCGCCGAGAAGCTCTGCCCGGTCTTGGCCCTCTACGAGGTCTCCGGCCCGGACGAGGGAATCAAGCGCTGCCAGGAGCTTTTGGCCCACGGCGGGACCGGCCATACCGCGGGCATTCACGCCGCCGAGGAGGACCTGCTTCGGCGCTTTGCCCTTGCCCAGCCCGCGTCCCGGGTCATCGCCAACTCCCAAACATCCATGGGAGCCACCGGGCATACCACCCACCTGGAACCGTCCATGTCGCTCGGGTGCGGGGCCGCGGCCGGGAACATCACATCGGACAACATAACTCCCCTCCATCTCATCAACATCAAGCGCCTGGCCCGGGTCCGGACTGCAGTCTCCGGCGGAGCCGTCCCGGCCAAACCGGCGAAGATACCGGTAAAGGTCGAGACGGTCGACTTCGTTTGCGAGGACGACGTGGTGAGGGCGAGACGCGAGGGACGGCGCATATTCCTGAACAAGAAGGCCATCGTCACCCCGGCCGCGCGAGACGCGGCCCAGGGGAACGACGTCCTGGTCTCCTCCCGCGATTAAGGGAAAAGAGGGCACCCTTGGTAGACTATCCCCTCATGAATACAGGATATTGTGCCACGGGCCGAGCCTTTGGTGTGCCTTTCTTTTGCCTTCTGCTCGTCCTCTCCTTCGGAGTGTCTGGGCAGGCCGCAGCGCAAACCGTCAACCCAGACGGCTCAAGGGCCCTCGATCCCGGAGTCCCGCCTGTCTTGGACGTCCTCTCCCGGGAGCTGGAACGCGCTGAGACCCTATTCAAGGAGGGCGATGCGGCGTTGGCGGATGGTCGAGAAATCAGGGCCCGCGAGGCCTTCGACGAGGCTCTCGACGTCTTCGTCGACCTGAAGGGATCGGCGAACGCCGATCCGAGGTTCCAGGCGGCCTATTCGAGCCTGATTGACCGAATCAAGGTGGCCGAGATCGCTGCGGGCCCGGGCCGTCAAACCCTGCCGATGAGCGCACCTTTTCCACAGACCCAGGCGGATTCCCCGCTGAAGGATCCCCCGGGGACCGGCACACTGGCCGAATTGGGCGACCGAATAGAAAACGCCAACCCCTCGGAAGGCGCTCGCGAATCGAACGAGGCGGTCCTTGGTTCCGAACTACTCGATCTCCCCATTGAGCTCAATGACCAGGTTCTGGGCGCCATTGACCTATACAGTGGCCGGTTCAACAAGTGGTTCTCACAAGCGTTGTCCCGAGGCCTCCCGCACCTTCCCAGGATACGGGAAATCCTGTCCGAGGCGGGGATCCCACAAGACCTCGCCTATGTCCCCATTGTGGAAAGCGCCTTCAATCCTTCCGCACTGTCTCGGGCCAAAGCGAAGGGCCTTTGGCAATTCATCCCCTCCACCGGGCGGCAGTACGGGCTCAAGCAGGATTTCTACGTCGACGAGCGTTCGAACATGGAGAAGGCGACGCTCGCGGCGGCTCAGTATCTGAAACGACTGTACGCCATCTTCGGCGACTGGAACCTGGCCCTTGCCGGGTATAACGCGGGCGAAGGTCGGGTTCAGCGCGCCATCACAAAAGCACGAACGACCGACTTCTGGGCGCTCGCCCGGACCAAGTCCTTCAGAGCGGAAACCAAGAACTACGTTCCGCTGATCCACGCAGCCATCGTCATCGCCAAGTCGCCGGAGTCGTATGGAATCGACGTCTCGACCGAAGCCTTCACCGTGCCGGAAACCATCCAAGTCGCCAGGTCCTACCCCATTTCCACGGTGGCACGATGTGCCAGCGCGGAACCTTCGAAGATCCGGCATCTCAATCCCGAGCTGCGCCGCGGGATGACTCCCTCTTCCGCCTTCGACCTGAAGGTGCCGGCCGGCTCGGGAGAACGGGTGACGGCCTGCCTGGCCGGAGTGCGCGCCATGGACTTTACTCGACACATCGTCGAGCGAGGCGATACCCTCTCCAAGATCGCCAATATGTTTGGAGTGTCCGCTTTCGAGATCGCCCGCGCGAACGACATGACCTTGAACTCGATGCTGAGGCTGGGCGTCGCCCTCGCCATTCCGAGACCGCTTCGCGCTTTGACTGCAAAGACGGGAGCGGGATTGAACAAGACGGACGATTCCTCCTACAAAATCCGGAAGGGCGACACGCTCTCCTCGGTGGCGGCCAGCCACGGCACGACGGTAGCGGCGATCAAAGCTCTCAACGGACTCAATTCGACGCGGTTGTCCATCGGCCAGGTGCTTCGAGTCGCCTTGACCACGAGCGAGTCCCTTCCCTAAGAGGGCAGCCTTCGCTGGCCCACATCACCGGAACACCGAAATAGTCGGGACCCGAATCGGACCGGGTCGCCCCCATACTGCCCCCGACGCGGGAGCGTCCCCGCCCTCTCCCCGGGCCTTCCTACGGTTCAAGGAGAGTCATGCTTGCTAGCACAATCACTGGTTCGATCGCGGGAATCCTGGGACAGATCATCCGAGTTGAGGTGGATTCCGCCCCGGGCTTCCCCGGCCTTTTTATGGTCGGTCTGCCTGACTCGGCGGTCCGCGAAAGTGAAAGCCGGATCAAGGCCGCCCTTCGAAACTCGGCCTTCGACTTCTCCTGGGATCGGAGGATCACAGTGAATCTCGCTCCCGCTCATGTTCGCAAGACGGGCAGCGCCTTCGATCTGGCCATTGCCGTTGCCTTGCTGGCGTCGAGCGGCGAGCCCATAACCGATCCGGGGAGATGCCTTTTCCTGGGCGAGGTTGCGCTTGATGGCAGTCTTCGCAGGGTGCCGGGCGTGCTTCCGATCCTCATAGCGGCACGCGACCAGGGCATCCCGCGCGCGGTTATTCCACGAGCCAATTTTCCCGAAGGGCAACTGGTGAAAGGAATAGAAGTGCGCGGCGCGGCGACGCTCCTCGCCGCGGTTCGAGACCGGCCAGACCCTGAGGAGATCATGCCGGTGCACCAGAACGAGCCCCCGCGCCCGTCCTTGGAGCCGCTGGATATGCGTGATGTCTCCGGACAACCGCTCGCCCGTAGGGCGCTTGAGATCGCGGCGACGGGCCGGCACAACCTCCTGATGATTGGCCCCCCCGGCTCAGGAAAGACGATGCTGGCGAGGCGCCTCCCTGGACTACTCCCCCCTCCTTCGGAAGAGGAGGCGCTGGAGATGACCGTCATCCAATCCGCTGCCGGCCTGACACCGCGCGGCCTGGTGACCGTCCGGCCCTTCCGAGCCCCGCATCACACCGCCTCGGCGATCGCGCTGGTTGGTGGCGGACCCATCCCCAGGCCGGGCGAAATTAGCTTGGCTCATGGCGGCGTCCTCTTCCTCGATGAATTGCCGGAGTTCCCACGAGCGACCCTGGAGGGCCTACGCCAGCCGCTCGAGGAGGGCAGGCTCATCGTCTCTCGCGCCCGGGCCACATTCGAGTTTCCCTGCCGTTTCCAGTTCGTGGCGTCCATGAACCCATGCCCCTGCGGGTACCAGGGCGACCCGGTGCTTCCCTGCCGCTGCACCCCCCAAGCCATCGCCAGGTACCAGGGCCGGATCTCCGGCCCTCTGCTCGACCGAATCGACATGGTCGTTGACGTGCCTCGGCCTGAGATCCGGGTTCCCTGTTCGCTCCGCCCACCGGACCGTTCGACCCATGAGGCTTCCGGCCAGGTCCGCGCCCGGGTCGCTGACGGAATCGCCTTCGCCCGATCGCGAGGGGAGGAGAAGAAGACGGAGGATCTCGCCAGCCTCAATCTCGAGCCAAATGCGGCCGCCACGCTCGAAGGCGCCGCTCGAATCCGGGGCCTGTCGTTCAGGGCCGTTTGCCGAACCGCGCGGGTGGCGCGCACCATCGCCGACCTCGCAGGGGCCCGCCAAGTCTCCCGCGAGGCTGTGCTGGAGGCTCTGCTGTTTCGGGCCGGTGCTGCGTTGACGGCGCCCAAAGTGGCGTGATAGCCTTCTCTCAGTTATGTACCCAGGTCGGGCAGGCTGTTGAATCGGCCGCGGTCGGCTCCTTTCCAGAATGAACACCCCTGATTTCTTCACCGTGATCTTCGTCCCGAATGCTCGGGCGAAGTTTCGTAGGTACCAGATCCCCCTCAACGTGGCCCGGGTGGCCGGGCGCATTGCAGCGGGCGTCGGGATCGTGCTCGTGGGCTCTTTGCTCCACTACTCATCGCTCCTGTTCGAAGTCTCCAGGCTGCGGCGGGTCGAAGCTGAGTCCCACACTCTGCTGGCAAAAACTCACCAGATAGAACTGGACGCGGCGGCGCTGCGGGCGCAAATGGGTCAGCTCAGTGGCATCGTCAACAAGCTCGGCGTCATGGCCGGGGTCGACGCGCCCCCGCCCGACCCCAGCGTGGGCGGCACCGGTGGCGGCACGGTCGGGGACCGCTCGGCACCCAGCGGCGCCAGTTTCGAAGAGATGAGCACGCGTCTTTCTGCCCTCACGGAAAAGTCCAGGGAACTCACCGGCGTCTTCGACAAGCAGCGGTCATTGCTCGCCAGCACTCCGTCGGTGTGGCCGGTGCGAGGCTATCTCTCGGCCGGCTTTGGGAATCGACCGGATCCGTTCACGGGCCTTAAGGACTTTCATCCGGGCCTCGATATTTCCGCCCCCCTCGGGACCAAGATTCTGGCCCCGGCGGATGGCAACGTCATCTTCGCGGGAATGAAGGGCGGTTACGGCAACGCGGTGACGGTCGATCACGGCCGCGGAATCGTGACCCACTACGGGCACCTCGACGCCTTCAACGTGCGGGTTGGACAGTCCGTCCGCCGCGGCTCGGTTCTCGGCTTCGTGGGCAGCACCGGGCGCTCGACCGCTCCCCATCTGCATTACGAGGTCTGGCTCAACGGGTCGAATCAGAACCCCCTCCTCTACATCCTCGACGAATACCGGTCGCTGGGTTAATCCGAGGCCAAGCCTGCGCCTCATCGGCGGCTAAGACGGGCTCGGGGGAAGATCATCGCAGGATGAAGTTGTTGCAATGGGGGCACTTCGCATTGAATGCGGAGATCACGATCATGCCCGTGATAAGGGTCCAGATCAGGAAGACCCAGGGCATGGCCCAGTTCATGTCGCGCTTGATCTGGTCGTTGAGTTCTGGAAAATTGGCAGCGCCCCCCTTGATCGCCTTTAGGTTTCTAAGCGCGGTGCCGGAAATCGGAACCAGGACGATGGCGGCGACCACTATGAGGCCGTACATCAGATGCTTCCAGTTCAACCACTCGGTGGTGAACAAGGGGGTATCGGTCAGATAGCAAAGGGCCACGCCGACCGGCAGAGTCAGGAAGAACAAGTAGGCGACCACGGTGTCGATGCCATGCATGACCCGGGCACGTTCGAGCCGTTCGTCCAGCGGCGCCGCGGCATCCTTGATCTTGAAGTGGAGCCAGTAGACCACGAAGTCGAAGAGCAGCCAGGCGCCCACCATCGCCACATGGAGGCCCCGCACCGAGAGCTCGAGCCAGCCATGGATGGGGCTCAAGCGCCCAACTGCTTTCTGGTGAGTCGAACGAGACGCGGCAGTCCATAGGCCGCGCAGCCCAGATACACCAGGGCGTTCGCGGCCACCAGGGGGTCGAAACCGTGCCGGAAGAGAATGATCGATGAGGCGCCGCCCATGAACAGGCCGCAGGCCACCACGAAACCCCATAAGAGGTACGCCATGAACATATGGGTGGTCTTCCTCTCTCGCAAAAAGGGGTCTGGAACTGCGGATCGCGGGCGGAGTCTATCGCGGGGGGCTTAGCGTGTGAAGACCTTAGAATGCACGTACTAAATGCTCGGACAACTGCTTACCAAGATCTTCGGTACCAAAAATGACCGCGACGTCAAGAAAATGCGAGGAAGGATTCAGGCCATCACCGACCTGGAGTCGGGGCTGCGCCGGCTTTCCGACGAGGAACTCCGCGGGAAGACCAACGAGTTTCGGGCCAGGATAGAGGCGGGAGCTTCACTCGACGACATCCTTCCCGAAGCGTTCGCGGTGGCCCGCGAAGGTGGGCGCCGGGTTCTCAACATGCGGCACTTCGACGTGCAGCTTATCGGCGGCATGGCCCTTCATGGGGGCTCCATCGCGGAAATGCGAACGGGCGAAGGAAAGACGCTCGTCGCCACTCTCCCGGCCTATCTGAATGGGCTAAGCGGAAAGGGGGTCCACGTGGTCACCGTCAACGACTACCTGGCCAAGCGCGATTCCGACTGGATGGGTCGGCTCTACAAGGCCCTGGGCCTGAGCGTCGCCTGCATCCAGCACGACATGAGTGATCGCGACCGCAAGGCTGCGTATGCCGCCGACATCACCTACGGCACCAACAACGAATTCGGCTTCGACTACCTGCGCGACAACATGAAGTTCGAGCTGGAATCGTACGTCCAGCGCGGGCACAACTTCGCCATCGTCGACGAAGTGGACTCGATTCTCATCGACGAGGCGCGAACGCCCCTCATCATCAGCGGTCCGGCGGAGGAGTCAACCGATCTGTACTACAAAGTCGACCAGATCATCCCGAAGCTGATCCCGGGCGCGCGCATTTCCGGCGACAAGAAGGCTGAAGAGCGCGAGGAACTCGAAAAGACCGGCGACTACATTGTTGATGAGAAGGCCCGCAACGTGACCCTCACCGACGCCGGGATGTCGCACGCCGAGAAGCTGCTGAGCGTGACGAATCTCTGGGATCCGACGAACATGGAAGTGCTCCACCACGTCAATCAGGGTCTGCGGGCGCATTCCCTTTACGTCCGCGACGTCAACTATGTGGTGAAGGACGGGCAGGTCATCATCGTCGACGAGTTCACTGGCCGCCTCATGCCCGGTCGCCGCTGGTCCGACGGCCTCCACCAGGCGGTGGAAGCGAAGGAGAAGGTGAAGATCGAGCGCGAGAATCAGACCCTTGCCACCATCACCCTTCAGAACTATTTCCGCATGTATTCAAAGCTCGCGGGCATGACCGGCACGGCGGAAACCGAGGCTCCCGAATTCGAGAAGATCTACAAACTCGAAGTGCTTGTCGCGCCCACCAACCGGCCCCTTATCCGCCTTGAGAATCCCGACACCGTCTACCGCACTGAGCCGGAGAAGGACCGTGCGGTTGTGCGAGAAATCAAGGAGCTGGCTTCAGCCGGCCGGCCGGTTTTGGTCGGGACCATCTCGATCGAAAAGTCCGAGCGCCTGGCCTCGATGCTGAAACGTGACGGAATCAAACACGTCGTCCTGAACGCCAAATACCACGAGAGGGAAGCGGATATCGTTTCCCAGGCCGGTCGATTCGGCGCGGTCACCATCGCCACCAACATGGCGGGACGCGGCACGGACATCATCCTGGGTGGCATCCCCGACGTGCGCTCGCGGAACGTGCTGATCGAGCGAGGGATCAACCCGGACACCGCGTCGGCCGCGGACAAGACCGCCGCGGACGAAGTGGCGCTTGCCGAAATGGCCGCAGATTTCAAGAAAGAGCTGTCGCACCGGAAATTCGACTCGATCTATAAGGAGAAACTGGCCGAGCGCTATCTCGCCCTGGTGGCCGCATTCCCCAACGATCACCCGTCGTTTCAGATCGTCGAGGCGCTCGCCGCTCACGACGAGGCTCTCACGACCTACCTTGCGGCTGCCGAGGCCCTTCCCCGCCCCAAGCGGAACAAGATAGCCAAGGCGTTCTTCCCTCACTGGGATGTGGACAAGCCGATAGAGTTCATCGACGTCCATCCTCTGAAAGCGGAAATCGCCACGGTCATCGCGAACCAGAGAACCATGGCCGCCATCGTGAACCTGCTGGACACGAGCGAGCGCGAACGAGTGGTCGTCCTTGGAGGCCTGCACATTCTGGCCACCGAGCGACATGAAGCTCGACGCATCGACCACCAGCTTCGCGGACGCGCCGGCCGCCAGGGCGACATCGGCTCGTCCCGCTTTTACCTCTCTCTCCAGGACGACCTGATGCGGATCTTCGGCTCCGACCGGATCAGCGGCCTGATGCTGAAGCTGGGCATGGAGGAGGACATGCCGGTCGAGCATCCGATGGTGTCCCGCTCGATTGAGCGCGCCCAGAAGCAGGTCGAAGCCCAAAACTTCGCTGTCCGCAAACACCTGCTCGAATACGACGATGTGATGAACAAGCAGCGGGTGGCGATCTACGGCACCCGGCGGATGATTCTGGAGGGGAAGGAGACCCGCCAGTGGCTCATGGACCTTTCCGAGGACGTCATCGACTCGTTCCTGAACAACGCTCTCGACCCAAAGGTATCGACCGAGGGCGCCAATCCGGAGGGCCTCTCCGTCATGCTGCGAGACACCTTCGGTCTCGACGTCACGGTGAGCGAGATTACCGAAACTCCTCAGGCCGAACTGGCGGCATCGCTCAAGCAGCGGGCCAAGGCGGCCTACGAGACCAAGGAACGGGAGATCGGCGTCGAACTGATGCAGTTTCACCAGCGCGTCCTGCTCCTCCAAATCGTCGACGCGCAGTGGAAGGACCATCTCCTCTCCCTTGATCACCTGAAAGAAGGAATCGGCCTGCGAAGCTACGGCCAGCGCGATCCGCTCGTCGAGTACAAGAAAGAGTCCTACAACCTGTTTCAGGCCCTGATGGATCGAATCGAGGAGGAGGCCCTGCGCTGGGTCTTCCTCTACCAGCCCGTCATGCGTCGCGATGAGAGGCAGTTCTCTCAGGCCCCGGCCACCGACGCGCCCTTCGACCCCATTGCGGAGCCGGCCTCGCCGGAGCGCCGTCCCGAGCCGGTGTCCACCTTCGGCAAAGCCCGTGCCCAGCCTCGAAATCTCACCTTCACGAGTTCATCGGACGCGCCTTCCAAGCAGTTCGCGGGAGGGGGGGCCTCGCCCGAATCGAGGGGGGGCAACGATGGCACCGTAAAGACGGTTCGGCGGGAGGGCGTCAAGGTCGGTCGTAACGATCCCTGCCCCTGTGGGTCGGGGAAGAAATACAAGAAGTGCCACGGCACGGAGTGACCACCAGGGAATGAATCGCCTCGACTCGAGAATCAGCGAAGGCCTCACCTTCGACGACATCGTCCTCGTCCCGCAGTATTCCGAGTGCCTGCCCGCGGAGGTCGAGGTGATCACACGTCTGACCAAGGGGATCGTCCTCAACATTCCCATCGTTTCCGCCGCCATGGACACGGTGACCGAGGCCCCCCTGGCCATCGCTCTGGCTCAAGAAGGCGGCATCGGGTTCATCCACAAGAACCTCTCCATTGATGTGCAGGCCGGCGAGGTAGACAAGGTGAAGCGGTCTGAAGCCGGCATGATCGTCGATCCCGTGACGGTTTCGCCCGAGGCGCCGGTCTCCGATGCGCTGGCCCTGATGGCCAGGTTCCGGATCAGCGGCGTTCCCGTAACCAACGGGGGCAAGCTGGTCGGCATCCTGACCAACCGCGATCTCCGATTCGAGACGCGGACCACCCTGCGCGTGGCCGAACTGATGACCCGCGATCCTCTGATCACGGTTCGAGTCGGCGCCACCCTCGAGGAAGCCCAGGAGTTGCTGCACCGGCACAAGGTTGAGAAAGTCCTGGTGGTCGATGAAGCCAACAACCTGCGCGGCCTCATTACGGTCAAGGACATTCAAAAGCGCCTCAAGTACCCCAATGCCTGCAAGGACTCAGCCGGTCGCCTGCGAGTGGGAGGTGCGGTGGGCATCGCCGCCGACACTTTGGACCGGGTACGCGCGCTGGTCGATGCCAAGGTGGATCTGGTGGCCATAGACACCGCCCACGGCCACACCAAGGCGGTCATCGACATGGTGGCTCGGGTCAAGAACGCGTATCCGGACCTTGAAGTCGTGGCCGGGAACGTCGGGACCCGGGAGGGCGCCAAGGACCTGGTCTCGGCCGGCGTCTCCGCGGTGAAGGTTGGCATGGGTCCAGGTTCCATCTGCACGACACGGATCGTTTCCGGGGCCGGGATGCCACAGGTGACCGCGATCGCCGAAGTCGTCGAGGTCTGCAGCGAGGTCCTTGTCCCGGTCATCGCCGACGGCGGCATCAAGTTTTCCGGCGACATCACCAAGGCCTTGGCCGTGGGCGCCGACTCCGTGATGATCGGTTCACTTTTCGCCGGGGCAGAGGAGAGCCCGGGAGAAGTGATTCTGCGGCAGGGACGAAGCTTCAAGACCTACCGCGGTATGGGGTCTCTGGGAGCCATGAAAGACGGGTCCAAGGATCGTTACTTCCAGTCGGAGAGCGCGCCCCAGAAACTGGTGCCTGAGGGCGTCGAGGGCATCGTCCCCTACCGCGGCCAACTCTCGACCATCGTGCAGCAATTGGTCGGCGGCGTGCGAGCGGGAATGGGGTACTGCGGCGTGAAGTCCATCAGAGAACTCCAGACCAAGACCAGGTTCACGCGCATCTCCGCAGCGGGGCTGAGGGAAAGCCACGTTCACGATGTCCTGATCACCAAGGAAGCGCCCAACTATCGAGTGGAGTGATATGAAAATCATCGGCCGGGCCCGAAGGGTCAGAATCCGTCCTTGGTCGCTGATCGCTTTGGTCGTGGCCCTTGCCGGCTGTCGGGCTCCCGACCCGCTGTTGTCGTTTCTGGACAACGAGTCGAGCCTCTCCTTCACTCATCCGCCCCGCTGGAGCGTCGGCTTTGCCGAGCAGAACGGACTGCGTTATCGCTACCTGACCGCCCCCAAGGTCGAGAATGACGCCGAGGCCCTGTCGGTCACCCTCAATGCGCCCGTCAAGGCGGACTCAGCCGATCTGGCGGCCCAGCCCTACCTCACCGGCGCGACCGACGTGGTGAGGGCTCCCGGCGCGCCAGGCGCCAACGAATGGTCGTTCCGCGACTCCAGCGGTATGTCCTCGCGACTGCGGATCAAGTCGGCAGCAGGCGGTCTCTTCTTCGGGGCTTGGGCCCGCGGCTCCGAGGCAGCCATGAAACACTACTCAGGCCGACTCGACGTCGTGTTCGCTTCGTTGTCCGTGGAAACGCCCGCGGATTGGCCCGAAGAACTCTTCGGCGGAATGGCGGTGCGTGTGCCGCCGGGCTGGAGTCAGGGGAGCCGCCTGAAGAACGCCACCAACGCCATGATGCAGTTCAAATCCCTGCCCTTGGCCGTCGAGAAGGGCGCCGACACGATCCACGGCTTCATCACGCTCTCAAAAGAGCCCGTGCCAGCCCCCGGAAACCTCGATGCCCTAAGAAGGATGCTGAAGGATCGGGGGTCGGACACGGTTGTCGTGCTGGAGCATCGGCCCTGGAAGCCCTCCGGCGGCGCAGGCGAGGCCGATGGGGACGCGGACTACCTGCGAAGTGGCACCACTCTCACGGCCACTCGCTCTCGGCGTTGGATCACGGTCAAAAACCACGTGGGCCTGATCTTCGCTTGTGAAGCCCGTGCTGACGCCTTCGACCGTCTTGAGCCGTGGTGCGAGAGGATGGCGGGCACAGTCCGGCTCGAATAGCTTGCCCCCTGGGCCTTGGTGCGCTGTCTACCGCGGCGTCACCACGATCACGCCCACCTCAGCCGTACCCGACCCTTCCGCACAGCAAAGGAACGGAAACTCGCCCGCCCGTTCAAAGACCACATCCACTTCCAGGGGATGGGAGGCCCGGATCCGCTTTTCAACGTCCAGGGCCGGAATGGCGAAACAGTGGTCTCCCTCGCGGGACGTCACCACGAAGTGGACGGTCCCGAGCGGCACCGGAACTCGCTTGGGCACAAAGCCCGAAGAGTCCACGCTGAGGCGGATGGTGTAAGCCTGACTTGCGATCGCCGGGCTGGCCCAAAGGGAGTGACCCATCAGCATTGCGGCCGCCACCAAAAAGCACGAGACGATCCGAAGATCGCCTCGTGGATACGGCGGGGAGTGGATCACCCAGAGAGGTTAACGCCCTCCGCGGTTTCCTCCGAAACCGCCGCCTCGGCCACCGCCGCCCCCGCCTCGGGGTCGATCGCCCCGACCACGGTCGCCCCCGCCTTCACGCCGAGGCGGACGGTCGCTGCTTCCTTCGGGCGGCGCCACCATTCCCTCGGGCAGCGGAATCAGCGCCTTCTTCGAGAGGCGGACCTTGCCCATCGGATCGATGGTCAGAACCTTGACGATGACCTCCTCGCCCTCCTTCAGAACATCGCGAACTTCGTTGACCCGCTCGTGCGAAATCTCGGAGACATGCAGCAGGCCATCGGTTCCCGGCATGATTTCGACGAAGGCGCCGAAATCGACGATTCGGACCACCTTGCCCACATAGGTCTTGCCGAGTTCGACCGAGGCGGTAAGTTCCTCGATGATAGCCACTGCCTGCTGAGCGGCCTGAAGGTCGGTCGAGGCGATGAGCACGCGACCGTCATCCTCGATATCGATTTTGCAGCCCGTCCGCTCGGTGATCGAACGGATCATCTTGCCGCCAGGTCCGATGACGTCTCGGATCTTGTCGACCGAGATCATGACCGTGATGATTCGAGGCGCGTACACGCTCATCTCGGAGCGATGCGTGGCCAGGGTCTCGGCC
This sequence comes from Vicinamibacteria bacterium, assembly GCA_016650185.1. GTDB lineage: Bacteria > Acidobacteriota > Vicinamibacteria > Fen-336 > JAGNNV01 > JAGNNV01. The sequence goes on from JAENWE010000131.1 coordinate 14,562, forward strand.
ATCTTGCCCAGGATGTGGAGGCGGCCTTCCTTGGCCTGGGCCAGGGCCTTCGCCATCAGATCGGCGTCCAGACCATCGATCTTGATGTCCATCTGAAGGGCGGTCAGTCCCTTCGCGGTGCCCGCGACCTTGAAGTCCATGTCGCCGTAGTGATCTTCCTCACCGGCGATGTCGCTCAAAACCACCGACTTCTGACCGTCTGAGACCAGTCCCATGGCAACACCGGCCACCGCAGCTTTCAGAGGGACTCCGGCATCCATCATGGACAGGGTCCCGCCGCAGATCGAGGCCATCGACGAGGACCCGTTTGATTCAAGGATGTCCGAGACGATGCGGATGGTGTAAGGAAAATCGTCTTCCGACGGCAGCACCTCGCGGAGCGCTCGCTCGGCCAGAGCGCCGTGGCCGATTTCCCGCCGTCCGGGGCCGCGGTTGGGCCTGACCTCACCGACCGAGAAGGACGGGAAGTTGTAGTGAAGCATGAAGCGGTTCTTGCGCTCGGGTTCTTGAACCCGGTCGATGATCTGCGCGTCGGCGCTGGTTCCCAGGGTGGCGGTGACCAGAGCCTGCGTCTCGCCGCGGGTGAACAGAGCCGACCCGTGGGTCCGTGGAAGAACGGTGACTTCGGAATTGATTGGACGGATTTCGTCGAAGCGTCGACCGTCGAGCCGGCGCCCGCGCTCCAGGATCTCCCGGCGAAGAATGTGCTCGCGCAGCGAGTCGTAGACCGTCCCGACCAGCGCCTTCTTGGCCGCCTGATCCTCGGGAATCGAGGCCACGTAGGCCTTCTTCACCGCGTCCATCTTCGCGTACATCTCCAGCTTGTCGCGCTTCTGCATGGCCTCGTAGAGAGCGGGCTCGAGGGCGCTCGCGATCTCATGGGCCAGGCCTTGATCGATTTCCTTCTTGACCGCCTGCCGCTTGGGCTTGCCGATCTCGGCCATCATCTGGCGCTGAACCGCGCAGATCTGCTTGACCGCCTCCTGTCCGGCCACGAGGGCCTGAAC
>JAENWE010000132.1 GCA_016650185.1 Vicinamibacteria bacterium
CCCGTGCCAACCGCGTCTTCCCCGGCAAGCACAGCGGCATGATCGTGGACTACGCCAACGTCTTCGCCTCGCTGGAGCGAGCGCTCGCCATATACGGGGCAGGCAAGGGCGGCCAGAATCCGGTGAAGGACAAGCAGAAACTCGTCGCCGATCTGCGGAAGGCCATCGAGGCGGCCACCGCGTTCTGCGCCCAGCGTTCAGTGGATCTCGCGGCCATTGACGGCGAGCCGCCGCCCAGCATGAAGCGGCTGCATTTGTTGGGCGAGGCCGTGAATGCCCTCATCGCACCCGAGTCGGTGCGCAGGGACTTCTTCGGGCACGAGCGCATCGTGGGCACGCTCTATCGGGCGGTGAAGCCCGACCCGGCGGCTCTGGAGTTCTTCACGCGAGTTTCCTGCATCGGCGCCATCGCTGCCGCCATTCGGAGCAAGCTCAATCCCAGCCCCGCGGATATCTCCGAGGTCATGGGCGGGATTCGTGGGTTGCTGGACGAGTCGATCTCGGGAGTCCGGGCCGCCGAGCCCGACGGTACGGCGATCGACCTCTCGAAGATCGACTTCCGCGCTCCAGCCGCGAAGTTCAAGCAGTCTGAGCACAAGAACACAGACCTCGAAGTCCTGAAGGCTGCTGTCCGCGCTCAGCTTGAAATGCTGATTCGCCTGAACAAGATGCGCGCGAACTTCCAGGAAAAGTTCGAGGAGTTGATCGCGGCCTACAACGCGGGCAGCAAGAATATCGAGCAGGTGTTCGAAGAGTTGCTGGCCCTGAGCCGCGACCTCTCTGCCGAACAGCAGCGCCACGTCCGCGAGAGCATGTCCGAGGAGGAGTTGGTGATCTTCGACATCCTCACGCGTCCCGCGCCGGAGCTGAGCACCGAGGAACGGGGTGAGGTGAAGAAGGTCGCTCGCGATCTGCTGGCGCGGCTCAAGCTGCTGCTGGTTTTGAACTGGCGGCAGAAGTCGTCGGCCCGGTCGCAGCTCAAGATCGCCATTGAGGATGTTCTTGATAGCGGCCTGCCGCGGGCGTATGACAAGACTCTCTATGCCCGGAAGTGCACCGCCGTCTTCGAGCATGTCTTCGAGAGCTACCCCGAGCGCGATGTCGGGGTTTACGCGACGCAGGCGTAGAAGGAAGCCGCTGCTCGGCGCTTTCTTTGTCGAAGATGGAGCGGGGTCGGTCGCTGATGTGGGTCGCACGCGTCGGGGCGTATGGCGTGAGTCTCCGCGGTCCGTCGGCGTCGTTCACGCCATCCGAGCCGAGTAAGGAACCACACGATTCCGGAGTTCTGGCGATGCAGTGGCGACGCACGAGGCGTCCTCGTCGCGGCGAGCCACGTCGCCGCCCGACCCCGCGGGCCACATCGATGATGTGTGCGATGGCGAGATCGCTTCAGGCCCCGCAGAACGACGCGGCCTTCGCGATGACGGTTGTAGGTCTCCGCCAAACGTCACAGCTACGGTCGCGAGCGGCTTGCGATGACAGCGGTGTTGACCATCGCGTGATCGAGGGGGCGGTCGATGGGCCTGAGGCGGGCGCAGACGGCGGGCGCATATAATGAAACTCCAGCGGGAAACGGCGGCCTTCCTCAGCAATCAGACGCCTTTTCTCTTTCTCTTCCTCCCGACGCCAAACCGATCCAAAAGTCCGTACTGAATGCAACCGAGGATACTCGCCCGCTCGCAGCACACGCTCTCCCGAAAGCAGATCGATCCCGATCCGCTGCGGGTTCTCTATCGCCTGAAAAGCGCGGGCTTCAAGGGGTTCCTCGTGGGTGGAGGCGTGCGCGACCTCCTTTTGGACCGCCGGCCCAAGGATTTCGACATCGGCACCGACGCCTCGCCTCAGCAGGTGAAAAAGCTCTTCCGCAACTGCTTCATCATCGGCCGTAGGTTCCGCCTCTGCCACGTGCGCTTTGGCATGAAGGTGGTCGAGGTGGCCACGTTCAGGAAGAAGGCGGAACCCGAGGTCGGGGACACCATCGTGAAGCGGGACAACACCTTCGGCACGCCGGAGGAAGACGCCTTTCGCCGCGATTTCACCATCAATGCCCTCTTCTACGACATCGCCGATTTTTCCATCATCGACTACACCGGAGGCATCGAGGACCTGGAAGCCAAACGGGTCCGGGTGATTGGCGATCCCGATGAGCGTTTCCGTGAGGATCCCGTGCGCATGATGCGCGCGGTGGCCATCGCCAGTCGCCTCGGTTTCCGCATAGATCGGGATGCTCAGGAAGCAATTCGAGCCCGGCGGGGGGAAATCGTCAAGAGTTCGCACGTCCGCATCCTCGACGAGATCTACAAGATCCTCCGTCAGGGCTCGGCTCGCGCCACCTTCGAACAGCTTCAGGCCCACGGTCTGCTCGCCTACATTTTTCCCGAGGCCCATAAGGCGCTGCGAAACGGCGAGAACGGCCTGCTCGAAACCCTGACCATTCTTGACGAGTATCGGAACCGGACGGGGAGCGACACCACTCTTTCGAATGCGATTCTCATCGCCCATCTGCTGCCGCCCCTCGGGATTCCGCTTTCCAGCGGCCTGCGCGCGACCCCCCGTCGCCGTCGTCCGTTCGTGGACGAGGATGGCCCCCGCGATTTTGAGGGCGATCCCGAAGAGCCCATGCCGGAGGAGCCCTCGGATGCCCAGGTGGACGAGACCGACGTGGTGGCGGAGATGGTGGAACTCGACGAGGAGGCGGATCTCGGTCACGGTCCCAACGTGTCTCATGGAGAGACGCCGATCAGCCTGCCGTTCGCCCGTCGGGACATCGAGCGTCTGGGTCTTCTGGCCGCCGTCGGTTCCAAGCTGCACCGAACCGACCTGCCCCCGAACACCGAACGCAATCTGGCCCGGAAGCCCTACTTCCAGGAAGCGCTTCTGCTCGCCGAGATTCACGGGCTGGAGCCCGACATTGTCCAACACTGGCGGGACGTGGCGGCGGCGGCGGTGGGAGGCAGTGACGATGTAAGCGCCGAGGAGCCGTCGGGCTCGTCGCCAGACGCGGCCCCGAGGCCCGAGGGACAGCGCACCCCGGCGAGACGCCGCGGTCGAAGGCGCCCTGGCCGGCCTCGGGGTCCGCGGCCCGCCTAGTGCAGATTTTCAGACAGAAGGGTCGACACATGACAAAGCCAAAGCTGTTATCGGACGCACAGATTCGTCGGGCGCTCCCCGAACTCCACGGCTGGCGTTTCTCCCGCGGAGCCCTGCGTTGCCAGTTCAAGTTCGAGAGTTTTGCCAAGGCCCTTCGGTTTGTGGCCAAGGTTGGAGCCATGGCCGAGACCGCAGATCACCATCCGGACATCGATATCCGCTATTGCGTGGTCAAGCTGGCGCTCAGCACCCACGACGTGGGCGGCGTTTCCGACCGGGACTTTTCTTTGGCCCAGGCGATCGACCGCCAGAGCGAGGTTCGTAACTGGGATTAAGCTCCGGATTCTCTCCGTTCCTGCGAACCCAATCTGCTCTGAAGTTTTCCACCCCTAGGAGGGGGAAACCATGCTGCATCTCGCCTACACCGTAGCGCTTGCCGCCTCTGTCGTCGTCGATCCAACAGGATCCGAAGGGCCCTCGATCAAGGAAACGGCCGCCCGCCTGGTCGCCTCGAGTGACGTTTCGGCGGCCACCGAAAAGGCGGATCCTGTCTCCCCGGATGGCGTGAAGATCGTGCATGAAGACGGGGCCACGACTCTCACTCTCGACAATGCGGAGATCGTCCTGTCGAACCGCCTTCAGTTCCGGTTCATCGACGAGATACCCCCGAGCCAAGTGCGGCTGCCGGGGACCACGTCTGACGGCCAATCGAAACCCGCCTTCAGCATCCGCCGAGCCAAGACATCTCTCGAAGGATGGTTCTGGAAGAAGGAACTGACCTTCGAGCTTCAACTGTCCTGGGCCGGGCCGGAAGCCGGCGCCTCCACCCAGACCCCGCTCGAAGACGCCACCCTGACCTGGGACGCCTCGAAGAAGGACGCGTTCAAAATCACCATCGGTCAGTTCAAAGTCCCCATGGGCCGGCAGGAGATGACGAGCTCCGGCCGTTTGCAGTTCGCGGACCGCTCCTTGCTGAATGGCGAGTTCACCCGCGGCCGTGACGTCGGAATCCAGTTCAGCGGGCGGGTGGCGAACAACAAGGTCGAGTATTTCGCCGGGATCTTCAACGGCAACTCGGCAAGCCGCAACTCGAACGACAACACGAAACTTCAATACAACGCTCGATTGAGCCTCGAGCCCCTGGGCAAGGTCGCCTATTCCGAGGGCGCTTTCGAGGCCTGGGACAAGCCGCTCCTGGCCCTGGCCGGGCAGTTCGAAAACAACGATCTCGGCGGGGCGACCAACCTGACCGACCTGAACACCACCATCCTGGGCGCCGATCTTGTTTACAAGTACAAGGGCTTCTCTCTTTTCGCCGAGTACTTCCACCGCAAACGTAAACCCGAGGCGGTGAGCGGCTCCTCCTCCACGACCTCGGGCCCCGCCACCTCGTCTTCGGGCTCTTTCAACTCGAATGGCTATCACGTTCAGGCGGGGTACTTTCTGAAGCGCGACAAGGTCGAAGCCGCGTTTCGCTATGCGACTTATGATCCATCGGACCGGACGGCCTCGAACAATCAGAAAGAGACGGGAGCGGCGCTCAACTATTACATCCTCAAGCACTATTTCAAGGTCTTGGCCGATTTCCGGGCGTTGCGGAACGACCTCTCCAAGCAGACCAAGAAAGAGTTTCGGATTCAAACGCAGTTCATGTTCTAAGCTCGGAACGGAGGCCTTATGAAACGCTTTCTGGTCAGTCTGATCGTCATCCCTGTCCTCTTCTTCAACCAGACCGCAGGCGCTTCGCGGGCTGCGTCCTCCGTGGTAGGCGCATCAGTCCTCTCGGCCATGGACGAATCACCGAGCGTTCGGGTGGTGGTTCTCTTCAATGGCGACGATCTGTCCCTGACCGACCTGGGCGCTCGCTCCCAGGCCATCGCCTCGAGACGCGATGCCGTGCTGGATCAGATCGATCCGCGCGAATTCCGAGTCGTCGACTCCTTCAGGAACATTTCTGCGGTGGGCGGCTTCGTTACCCATGAGGGCCTCAAGAAGCTCGTCCGAGACTATCGCGTTCAGCGCATCGACCTCGATATCCCTGGGCACATGGCGCTCGCCGAAAGCACCGCCCTCGTTCATGCCCGCGAATTGCAGTCCACCGGCGTGACCGGCCAAGGCGTCGTAGTCGCGGTGCTCGACACCGGCATCGATAGTGATCATCCCGATCTTCAGGACGACATCGTGGGCCAGCAGTGCTTCTGCACGAACGCCGATGGCACCGGTTGCTGCCCGGGAGGCGGCAAAGAAGCTTCCGGCGCGGGCGCCGCGGAAGACGAGCAGGGTCATGGCACTCACGTCGCCGGGATTATCACCTCGGGCGGCCGGGTCGCGCCGCAGGGCATGGCTCCGGACGCAGATATTGTGGCGATCAGAGTTCTTGACCGGAACGGCGTGGCCGCGACCGCCACGCAGTTGGTAAGTGCTTTTGACTGGATCATCGCTCAGCCGTCGATCAAGGTCGTCAATACTTCGCTGGTTTTTGGAAGTTATCCCGCCCAGTGCGATCAGGCGAGTGCCTTCACCGCAGCCCTGGCCCAGGCCGTGAACACTCTCCGCGCGCGTGGGACCCTGACCGTTTCATCCGCCGGCAACTCCGCGAACAAGTCGGAAATCGGGGCCCCCGCCTGCGTCTCTCAGGCCATCGGCGTGGGCGCCGTCTATGACGCGAATGTGGGCACCATCAGCTTCGGCTGCACCGATGGCTCGACCACGGCTGACCAGGTCACCTGTTTTTCGAACAGCAGCGTGGCCGTGGACCTGCTCGCCCCGGGCGCGGCCATCACGTCCTCCGGCCTGGGTGGCGGGGTGGCCGGTTTCGCGGGAACCTCTCAAGCCGCTCCCCACGTCGCGGGCGCCCTGGCTCTCCTTCTTCAGATCAAGCCCTCCGCTACTGCGGCGGAGTTGGAGGCTGCCCTCAAGAACTCGGGCCAGCCGATCGCCGATCCGGCAAATGGTCTCGCCGTTCCGCGCCTCGACGTGCGAACGGCCGCCGATCTGATCAGGAGGTAGGCTTGGCCTAGCGGGTCAGTTTCCGGTATTTGATCCGGTGCGGCTGGTCAGCGTCCGCGCCGATGCGGCGCTTGCGATCAGCCTCGTAGTCCTGATAGTTCCCCTCGAACCACACGACCTGGCTTTCTCCTTCAAAGGCCATGATGTGGGTGGCGATGCGGTCCAGGAACCAGCGATCATGGGAGACCACCACCGCGCAGCCCGCGAAGTTCACCAGAGCCTCTTCCAGCGCGCGCAGGGTGTCGACGTCGAGGTCGTTGGTCGGCTCGTCGAAGAGCAGGACGTTGCCCCCGCTCTTGAGCAGCTTCGCGAGCTGGAGCCGGTTGCGTTCTCCGCCCGACAGATCGCGAACCTTCTTCTGCTGGTCGGGACCGCGGAAGCCGAACGAAGCGCAATACGCGCGTGAATTCATTTCGCGCTTGCCCACCAGGACCAGGTCCTTCCCGCCGTCGGAGATCTCTTCCCACACGTTGAACTCGCCGTTCAGGGCTTCACGGGACTGATCGACATAGGAAAGAGCCACGGTCTCCCCGATCTTCAGTTCGCCCGCGTCCGGCTGCTCCTGATCCAGGATCATGCGGAAGAGCGTCGTCTTTCCGGCGCCGTTCGGGCCGATGATGCCAACGATGCCGCCGCGGGGCAGGTTGAAGTTGAGATCGTCCATCAGCAGATTGTCGCCATAGGCCTTGCGCAGACCTTTTGACTCGATGACCAGATCGCCGAGCCGCGGCCCGGGCGGAATGGTGATTTCGCGGCGGTTGTCCTGCTTCTCGCTCGCCTGCTCTTCGGCCAGCAGTTCTTCGTAATGCGCGAGACGCGCCTTGCCTTTGGCCTGACGGGCGCGCGGAGCCATGCGGATCCACTCCAGTTCCCGGTCGAGCGTTTTCTGGCGCGTGCTGGTTTCTTTTTCTTCGAGGGCGAGACGATTCTTCTTCTGTTCGAGCCAGCTCGAGTAGTTGCCCTCCCAGGGGATTCCCTGGCCGCGATCGAGCTCAAGGATCCAGCCCGCGACGTTGTCCAGGAAATAGCGATCGTGGGTGATGGCCACGACGGTGCCCTTGTATTCCTTCAAGTGACGTTCGAGCCAGGCCACGGACTCCGCGTCGAGATGGTTCGTGGGTTCGTCGAGGAGCAGCAGGTCGGGGGCATCAAGGAGGAGCCGGCACAAGGCGACCCGGCGCTTCTCGCCGCCGGAAAGGTTCTTGACCTCTGCATCGCCCGGCGGGAGGCGGAGCGCGTCCATGGCCATGTCGAGGTGGGTGTCGAGATTCCACAGATCCTGGGCGTCGATGAGATCCTGCAGCCTTGAAAACTCATCCGCGGTCTCGTCCGCGTAGTTGGCCGCGAGCTCGTCGTAACGGGTGAGGATCGCGCGCTTGGCCGCGACCGCGACCTCGACGTTTTCGCGGACGTTCTTCTTGTCGTCTAGTACCGGCTCCTGGGGCAGGAAACCGACCTTCACGCCCTGGGCGGCGAAGGCCTCACCGGCGAAGTTCTTGTCCTCGCCGGCCATGATGCGGAGCAGTGTGCTCTTGCCCGCGCCGTTCGCGCCGAGCACGCCGATCTTGGCTCCGGGGTAGAACGAGAGCCAGATTCCCTTGAGAAGCTCTTTGCCTTGCGGGGTGATTTTCCGCAGGTCCTTCATTGTGAACATGTACTGAGCGGCCACGAGTCTTCAGGTCTCCTCAAATTGGGCTGAGCGGCCAATCTCCACGATCAGCCAGCCCGCGATACGCTCATATCTCACCCTGAATCCCGTTCCTCGAGCGCTCAATTCCGGCATTCCTCCCTCTCCGTGACCACCCACGAATTCCTCCTCCGGTCGAAGGTCCAAGTCAGCGCCGCCCGGCTGTTCGCCTGGCACATGCGGCGCGGAGCCTTCGAACGCCTCGCCCCGCCCTGGGAGGAGCCCATCGTGGACTCGCCCTTCGCCCGCCCGGAGGTGGGAGGCACCGTGCACCTGCAGGTTCCGGTCGCGCCCGGGGTTCGCTTCCGTTGGATCTCCGAGTTCAAAGACGTCAAGGACGGCGAGTCCTTCCGGGACGTGCAGCAAACCGGTCCTTTTGACTCCTTCGATCACACTCATCGCTTCGAGCCGGTGAGTGACCATGAGAGCGTGATGGAAGACCGCATCCAGTATCGGCTCCCGTTCGGTTTCCTCGGCGACCTCTTGGGAGCGTCCGTGGTCCGGCGGAAGCTCGCGGCGACGTTCGGATACCGTCATCGCGCCCTGGCCAAAGACCTCGCCGTTCATGCCCGCGCCCCGCGCGAGGCGCTTCGCGTCCTGGTCACCGGTTCGACGGGTTTCGTGGGTCGGGCCTTGGTTTCGTTCCTCGAAAGCGGAGGACACGAGGTCTGTCGCTTGACCAGACGTCCGGCCGCGAACGCGCGCGAGATTGAGTTCGATCCGGAGAGAGGCGCTGCTCATCCTTCAGAAATGGAGGGCTTCGACGCGGTGATTCACCTTGCGGGCGACCCGATTGCGAAGGGCCGATGGACGGAGGCCAAGAAGCGCCTGATCCGCCATTCGAGGGTCCCGTTCACCAGGAGACTCTCCGAGACGCTGGGGGCCCTGAGGAGGCCTCCCGCCGTCCTCGTCTCCGCATCCGCCACCGGCTACTACGGCGACCGAGCGGATCGAATTCTCAGAGAGTCGGATCCACCCGGCGAAGGGTTCCTTCCTGAAGTCTGCCTCCAATGGGAGGCCGCGACGGAGCCGGCCAAGCACGCGGGCATACGCGTGGTCCACCTTCGAACCGGACTCGTGCTCTCGGCGAATGGCGGGGCGCTTCAGCCGATGCTCCTGCCGTTCCGTCTCGGCCTCGGCGGCCGTCTCGGGAGTGGGCGTCAGTGGTGGAGCTTCATTGCGCTCGACGACCTGCTCTACCTTATTCACCATGTGCTGATGACAGGTTCGATCCAGGGTCCCGTCAACGCGACCTCGCCGGAGCCGGTCACGAACGCGGATTTCACAAACGAGTTGGGCCGGGTTCTGCGTCGACCCGCGGTGGTGCCGGTGCCGAAGTTCGCTCTGGAGCTCGCGCTCGGGGCCATGACCGAGCCTCTCCTGCTGGCGAGCGCCCGGGTGAATCCGGAAAAGCTCCTCGACTCCGGGTTCGAGTTCTCGTACCCGTCTCTCGATTCCGCCCTGCGACACGTTCTTGGTCGCGGCTGAAAAGATCCCGCGGCTCACGGCCTCTCGCCTCGTTGAAGTTCCACGAGGGACCTGCGTATAGTCTCTGAGCCCCCGGCACGGTTTTTAGCTCTTTCGCTTCATGGCTCACCTTGCCGCCGCGGACCCCGGGGACCTTGCAGATCATTTTGGAGAGGCACGTGAACTTGAGGCGAATTGCGATCCACGTTCTGGCTTTGACCGTGGCTGCGTCAGTCGGGGCATCAGATGAGATAGCGATTGCCGGCCAGACCACGGCCCCGCCAACGGAACGACCGGCTGAGGCCAAAGAGGATGGCCGGCGTACCTTGAGTCGCCTGCCCGTGAATCTGGGTCTCGGGATCGTGGGGATTTTCCACCGAGATACGCTTGGGCCGCTTTTGATCGGAGGCATCGCCGCCTTCGGCTCCTCCTCCCTCGACCAGGAGGCGCGGGATCGCATCCGGACCGCCAACCCCGACAAGGGATGGGCAAAAACGATTCAGACCTTGGGGAGCGGACCGTGGAGCACGGCCTTCGTCGCAAGCCTATTCACCGTGGGGCGGATCACCAGTAAGGCGCGGTTTCGGGCCACGACCTACGACATGCTTGACGCCGTAGCAGTAAATGCCGGCTATACGGAGATCTTCAAAATCGCAGTCGGGCGTGAGCGACCCGACGGTTCAGACAAGCGATCGTTTCCCTCTGGTCACGCCTCGACGGTGTTCACCCTGGCCGAGGTGACCCAACAGCACTACGGGTGGAAGGTCGGCGCGCCCGCGTACCTGCTGGCCGGGCTGGTCGGCGCATCGCGCATCAGGCAGGACAGGCACCGCCTCAGTGATGTGGTGGCCGGAGCGACGCTCGGGTACATAGTCGGCCGCACCGTGGTCAGGGTGAACAGCCAGCCGATGGCGGATGGGTCGCGGTCGGGCGCGGAGGTGAGCGTGGCTCCGATCATGGCCCGCCACGTCCGCGGGTTGCAGATGTCATTGACCTTTTGACGGGAGGATCAGGCCCGCCATGGCTTGATGAAGCGTGTCGCCTCTTGGGCTTCGCCCTTGCTCGTTCGCAAAAAAAGCAGAACCGCTCGCGGTTTCCGTCCGGGTCATTGATAACGTAGATGAGACTCATGGCCACGCACCGCGTCTACCGGATCACCTTTATGAGCCAAGGCCGGGTCTACGAGCTTTATGCGAAGAGCGTCGGGTCGGCGGACTTGTTCGGCTTTGTTGAAATCTCACAGTTGCTGTGGAGCCAGAAATCTTCGGTGGTGATCGATCCGTCCGAAGACTCGCTCAAGCACGAGTTCGCGGGGGTCAAGCGCTTCTTCGTGCCGATGCATTCGGTGATCCGCATCGACGAAGTGGATCACGGGGGGACCTCGAAGATTCTGGCCATGACCGGTCAGGCGGGCGCGATGTCTCCCTTCCCGGTGTTCATCCCGCCGGGTGGCGAGAAGAAGCACTGAAGCTCCCCGGCCGTGAACGGAATGCCGAAAGAGTGACCATTTTCGAGTCGAACGGGATCGAGGTCAAGGACGGTTCGTTCATCACCCGGGACGGTCTCGTCCTGTCGACCTACCGGTTTCACGTTGCGAAGAGCGGTCTCGAGCCCGTGATTCTCATTCACGGCCTCTCTGACCACTCGCGATCCCTGCCCTATCTAGGGCTTGCGAAAATACTGGCCGCGCAAGGGTTTGAGGTTTTCGCATTTGACCGCCGCGGGTCGGGACGATCGGGGGGCCCTCCCAATTATGCCGCGACCTGGGACGCTCTTCGCGACGATCTGGGCCGGTTTGTGGACATCGTCGAAGACCAGTGCGGCCGCCTGCCCGCCCTGGTCGGGCTGTCCCTGGGTGGCCTCCAGGCCCTCGACTTCGCTCTAACCTCGCCCGAGAGCGTCCATTCCTGCGTCGCCATGGCTCCCGCCCTCGATGTTTCTGGGACATCGTCCTGGCGGCGCCGGCTTCTCCCTTTTCTGGCGCGATGGTGGCCCGCTCTGAGCGTCGACCCCGGCATCGATGATTCGGCCCTGGTGCGTGACCCTGCGGTGTGTCGCGACTACCGGACGGACCCGCTGTGGCGGGCTCGCACCACTCCCGCTCTAGCCCTGGCTGTCGTTGGGGCGGTTGACGAGGTCCGTGGCCGCGCCGAGCATCTGGAGACGCCTCTCCTCGTGTTCCACGGGACGGCGGATCGGGTGGTGCCCATTCAGGGGACCCGGCTCGCCTTTCCGAGATTCGGGTCGAAGGACAAGACGTTGATCGAGATTCCTGGCGCCTTTCATGCCCTGCCCATCGAACCGGAAGGCCGGGACATGGCGGAACGCATGGCCGCCTGGCTCAAAATCCGTTCCCGGGTATCGTTGAGCGCTCTCGCTTGACTCCCCCAGAGGCGCAGGAGTAGACGGGAGTCGTCACCCCTGACTCGATATTCGATTTCACCATGCGCTCTCCGCTGCTCACCGCCGCCGGTCCAAGTTCAGAGGATCGCCGCCTCGACGATCAACTCATGGCGGAGCTGGCCACGGGCTCGCAGAGAGCACTCGAGACCCTGGTTCACAGGCATCGGAACCGTCTGATCCGTCTGGCCGCCCGTATGACCAACGATAGGGCCCAGGCGGAGGACATTGCTCAGGAAGCATTCGTGAAGGTGGTCGATCACGCCGCCGCCTACCAAGGTCGCGGCCAGTTCACTTCCTGGCTCCAGACCATCGCGCGCCGGCTGTCCCTCAATGTGCTTCGAACCAGGCAGCGGCGGCCGGAAGTTTCTCTTGAAGCCGCCGCCGATCGCCCTTCATGCCTCGATCCCGAACGGGCGATTGAGCTCAAGGAAGTTCAGCTCGCCATGGCCCGGCTTCCGGAGAGGCAGCGGAGGGCCTTGTGGCTCAAGGCCGCCCTCGGGCAGTCCTATCGGGAGATCGCGATGACTCTTGAGTGTTCGGAGTCCGACGTGGCGAACGCCATCTTTCGAGGGCGAGAAGCCCTGTCCCTTTTTTTGCGGGACTGAAAGATTTCCATGCGGGCGGTGTTTCGCCCCTAGAACGCATGAAGCACCTTTGTTCGATCGACGGTGAAGCTCTGTCACGGTTCTTGGACGGGGAGCTCGCCTTGTCTGAATATCGAACCGTGCGTGACCATGCGCCGTCTTGCTCCCATTGCACCCTTCGGCTGAGCCAGTTCCGTCTGGTGAACCAGGCCGCCTCCAGGGTCCTGGCCGTGCCCGCACCGAGGCTGCAGCCGGTAAGGCTGGTGGCCTCGCTGTCCGTGGCCGCGGCCCTGGTGGCTAGCCTTGCCACCAGCCTTCTGCTTGTTCCCAAAGCGCCGCAAGGTCCCCGCCCATCCCTCCCCCCTTCGGCCGCACCCTCCGATAATCTGTCTGCTTTCTACGAGACGGTTTCTCCTGTTGAGGGGCGGCGTTGATTCGATTCCGCTCCACTCTGTCCACCGTTCTGCTCGCGGTCCTGGTTTCGGTCGCGGTGACCCACGGCGTCCTCGCCTACCGCAGCCCGGTCCAAGCCACGCCCACCCCCACCAACGACCCGTTCGATGTGCTCAGCCTCTCCGCGGAGCAGAAACACAAGATTCACGAGATCTCGATGGCCCACCATCCGAGTCTGGTGGCGCGTCAGGCCGCGGTTGACGCCAAAAGGCAGCGGCTCGCGGACATCCTTGCCGCCCCCGGAGTCCTCGATGAAGAGGCGGTTTCCCGGACTCTTCAGGAAGTCGCAAAGCTGGAATCCGAGCTTGACGAAGAGGTGGCGAGAAATCTCGTCGAACTTCGGCCGCTCTTGACCGTGGATCAGCAAAGACTCCTCTTTCAGCAAATCGAGTTGCGACATCCGAGAGATTCCCGACCCAACGGAGGCCGACCTTGAGTTCGATATCCGCCCGCCGCGTGCTGGGCGCTGTGACCCTGTCCCTCCTGGCGGCTCCGCCCGCTCTCTCCATGCCGCGACTGATGGACCTCTATAACGCCCATCCCCGATCCGTTCCCCAGAACCGGGATAAGTGCGTGATGTGTCACACAAACGCGAATGGTTCCGGGAAGCTGACCACCTTCGGCCACAAGTACGAAGAGGACGGTCTGCAGTTCACTGAGAGTCTGATGAAGGAGTATCCGAATCTCTTCCAGACGGCGAGCGTCCCGGCCACGTCCGGTGGAGGCGCGAACTCGCCATCGAACCCACCGCCGCCTTCGGAAACGAATGGGCACGCCGAGCCGCCCGTGTGGTCCGTGGCCGCCTACTTCAGAGCCGAATGCCAGAAGTGCCACGGCAAGCTCGGCGACGGCGATCCCCTGCAAGGCGTTCCCGCCTGGGCCACGAAGCAGTGGCTCGACACCCGATCGGACAAAAAAGCCGAACTTGTGAACATCATCCTGCTGGGCAAGGACAAGATGATCGGTCACGCCGGGAAGATTACCGAGGCTCAGGCGGTCGAGCTGTACGTCTTCATTGTAGAGATTGCCAAGAAATATTCCTGAGCGCAGGGAACCGCCTGCCGACCCGAACCAGACCCAGAGGAGACACTCAATGCGTTCAATGCGTTTACCCTTACTGCTCGTGGGAGCGGCGTCCATGGCTCCAGCCCAGTCCATCAACCTTCAGGATTACTATCCGACCGGGCAGGGAGATTCGTGGACGTACGAGTTCCACAACTACCAGCCCGACGGACAGGTGAACTACACCACCAAGACGTTCACCATCAAGGGCGAGGTGGAGATGAAGGACGGCACCAAGGCCAAGAAGCTGATCGACCAGCGGGGCTGGTACTACATTTTCCGCATCGAGGCCGACAAGTACCTGCACTACGGCGAGGAAGAGGACAAGGGCCTGGTGACCAACGACCCACCCTTCGAGTTCTACAACACCCGGAACGCGTTCGGAAAGACCTACCAGAACGCCCACAAGATCTCGGATGGCAGCGTGCGCGGCAGCGAGGTGGTGTTTGATGGCTATGAATCGATTTCGACCCAGGCCGGCGAATTCAAGGACTGCCTCAAGGCGACATTCAAGTACATCAACCCCGGCGGATCCACGTTCACCTCGACCACCTGGCTCGCGAAGGGCGTTGGCCCGGTCAAGAAGGAATTCATGATCTATTCGCCGAAGGCCGGCCAGACCCTTCGGTTCGATCGCGAACTCATCTCCGCGACCATCTCTGGGAAGTCGATCGGTGGGACGCTCACCGCGGACATCGGCGCCTACTTCCCCTTCTTCCAGGCGGACGAATGGACCTACGACTGGACCTACGTCATGCAGGACGGCACGAAACGCACGGAGGAGCGGACCCGTTCCTTTGCGGGCACCGACTTCGCGGGGCGCACCGCCGCCTACAAGCTTGTCGACAACAAGGGCAGCTACCAGCTTTATACCTACGATCCCGCGAACGGTATCCAAATGCACTCAAGCTTCGAGAACCGCCCGGGCGGGCAGATTCTCTCCTACCAGCCGGCCGTCTCCATTGTCCGCGCGGGTCAGGTGTTCGGTCGCGACTACAAGTGGAGCGAGCCCATGACCGAGCAGCCGGACGGTGTGACGGAGAGAACCAAGCGTTTGCAGACCTGGACCTCGCGCATTGACGGTCTTGAAACACTGGAGACCCCCCTGGGGACGTTCGAAGTCCTCAAGGCCACGCTGTCCTGGGAGACCACGAAGTCGCTCTCGACCCAGACCTACTACTTCGCCAAGGGTGTCGGCATTGTCGGCATGGACTACAGCCATGTGGACAGCCTCACCGGCAAGCGCGGCATTGCTCTCGTGTCCAGACTGAAGAAGGCCAGGCTTCAGGGCGATCTGATCCAGAAGGTGGCGGACGTCGAGCCGCATCTCGCGAATCGGGCCAGCCAGAAGGCCGCCGAACTGCAGGACGATCCCGAGGCGCGCGCCATCTTCCGCGCCGCCTCCGAGAATCGATACATCTGGGACAACGGCTTCCCTGGCCTGACCGCCGATCTCGAGATCATCAACCTCGGCAAGCCCCCGGTCATGGCCAAAGTGTCCATCGACAAGAATCTCGTCCTCGACTTCGACTGCGACAAGTGCGATCCCAAGCTCCGTTCCGAGGCGAAGGCATACGTGTCGCAGTTCGTGACCCATCGCGCCGCCGAGTCTTTCGAGGACAAGTACGGCGTGGGCAAGGCCGGATTCAAGATGATCAACAACCATCGCCCCGACGGCATGGTTGAAGTGAAAGTCGATGGCGACACCGCCATGGGCTCCTGGTATCTGGTCGATCCCAAGAAAAAGGAAGTGAAGAAGCTGACCCGGAAGCTGGGCGGACCGATTGAGTTCCTGATCAATCAGGAGCGCAACATCCGCACCGAGGACGGCCGCTACATCGCGAACTATTATCCCGTCGAGTTCTACATGATGATGGGCGAGAAGAAGATCCCCCTGGGCACGGTGATTTACGATGACATGTTCCAGAAGAACGGAAAGTGGTGGATGCCGGTTCATCGCACGGTCAAGGGCGAGATGCCGCAGATGGACCGGACCCTCGAGAAGGTGAACATCGAGATGAACTTCAAGAACGTGAAGTACATGGGCGTGGCCACCACCGCCGGGAGCGATCACCCGTAGAACCGGTTTTCTGGGATGGGCCAGGGGCGTCTTGAGCGTCCTTGGCCGTGACCTTGAGCACGTGGCCATGGAGCACTGACTCCACTGCTTGGAGATATCCTCCCCTGTCATGCTGATTGATCGGCGCACTCTTCTTCGGTCCTGGCACGCACTGGCCGGAGCGGTGTTGGCGCTGTCCGCGATTCCCGCCGGTCTGTTTTTCGCGCTGGGCGGCCGCCGGAAATCAGGCCCCCCTGACGGCTCCGGCGAGTGGATCGACCTGGGTCCGGCCGTGGAGATCAGGGAAGGACCGTGGAAAGCGCGCGGCTTTCGCCGTGAGATCGAGGATCGCTGGAAAAGAACGGTGATCGAAGAGAGCGTCTACCTCCGTCGGCGGGGAGACCTGATCGATGCGGTGTCCGCGATCTGCACGCACACCGGCTGTCTGGTTCAGCGGATCAGCAACGGTTTCGGGTGCCCCTGCCACCGAAGCGACTTCGATGAAGAGGGCGTGCCCCTGAGCGGACCCGCTCCTCGCCCTCTGGACCGGCTCGAGACCAGAATCGAAGGAGACCGGCTGAAGCTACGCTTCGTGAAATTCCGCCCCGGCCGCGACAAGCGGGAACCTATGGCCTCGTAATGGACTCCGAACGCAACCCAGCCGAGAATCCGTCCGGGCCGGCCGATTGGATGGACCGGCTCCAGGGCGCCTCCGCATTGTGCGCTCTCGTCTTTGCCGGACTGTTGATGGGCAGCGGCATCGGCCTGGCCATGGCTTATGTGCCGTCCCCCTCCGAGGCCTTCGACAGCGTCCTTTACCTACGACAGCAGGGAGGCCTAGGGGCGATCCTCAGAGCCCTGCACTACCATCTCGCGTCCGGCGTGGTGGTGGCCACGTTCCTGATGGTGATCTTCGGGGTGCTCGGCACGAGCCATCGTCAACGGAAGTGGGAGTTCAGGCTGATGGTGGTGGCCATGCTCCTGATGATCGGCTTCTGCTTCACGGGCTACGTTCTACCCATGGATCAGCCCGCCTACTGGGGCACTTCGGTTCGGCTCGGAATCGTGGGGACGGTCCCGGTGGTGGGGGAGATGCAGGCGGACATGCTTCGGGGCGGTCCGACCTTCGGCGCCGCCACCCTCCCGCGCTTTTATGCCCTGCATGTGGCCGCGCTTCCGATTGTCATGGTCCTTCTGGTCCTCGTTGGTTTCAAGGATGCTCTGGAGAGAGCGGCCCGGGCTGACGGAGTCCGGTTGATCGCCGCGTGCGGTCTTATCAGCATCGCCGCATGGGTTCTGGCCGCCACTGTCCAAGCACCCCTCGAGCCGAGGGCGGCGACGGCCGACACCGAATACGTGCCCCGGCCCGAATGGTATTTCCTGTGGCTGTTCCAGTTTGGGAAATACGTTCACGGTTTCCAGTGGGTGGAAAGCGCCCTGCTCCCGGTCCTTGGCATTGGGACCCTCGTGCTTCTCCCTGAGTTCCGGATCAGTTCAACGAAGCGAACCGCGGGCGTTCTCGTTCTGCTGACCTTGATGTTCGGTCTGGGCTCACTCGCTCTGTACGAAGACCGTGACCTGAAGGCGAAACCGCAGTACGAGGCGGGACTGGCGCTCAAAGCGGCGCGCCACTACAAAGTCGAATGCTCCGGCTGCCATGGAGAGTCAGGCAAGGGAGACGGGCCGGATGGGGCCAAGCTCGACGCGCGGCCCAAGAATTTCACCCGCGCCGATTTTTGGGATGACGGTACGCTGGCTGAGATCGTCGAGGTCACTACGAAGGGCGAAGCTCCGGACATGCCCGCCTTTGGCGGTCGCCTCTCGGCCGAGGAGATTCTTGCGATTGCCCGCCATGTCGAGGCAAACTTTCGCCCCCGGGCGGCGACCAGCCGCTGACTTTCGGATCGAAGGAAAGACAAGAAGAACTCCAGCATGCGAAACAAATCCATCCGCTCTCTCTTCCTGGCCGAGATCTTCCTGGCCACGACTGCATTTGCCGGCTCTGAGCACAAGAACCTTCAAGTGCTCAGCAAAGACATCTCGGACGCGGACCTCAAGAAGACCATGGAGGGTTTCACCGAGCAGCTTGGGGTGAAGTGCACGTTCTGCCACATCCTCGAGCAGTACGAGAAAGACGATCGACCCCACAAAGCCGACGCTCGGCGCATGATCAAACTCGTCCTGGATATGAAGGCCAAGAAGGCCGACTACTTCGGACCGAGGGTCAAGGATGCGGTTATCACCTGTGGGGTGTGCCACCGGGGCAAGGCCGAGCCCGAGCCGTTTATTCCCTAGTGTCCCGTAACAGAAGTACGTTGCATAAGTCGGCGCCGAGGCGCCTGGAGCGCAAGGCGCCGAGGAGGCCGCATATCCAGCATATGCAACGACGAGCAACGCAGTCCAGACGGGATGCAGCGTTCGTCGAATACAGGCCGACTTTCACCGCGGGCTGCCAGCCCGCTACTGAATTCTGACTCGGCCCCCGAAGCCCTCTTCGTACGTGTGGTAGTAGTCGAGGGAAGGCTCCGGGTGCTTCCAGCAGTAGTAGCCGCTGCCGTTGTCGAAGTCCACGAGCCATAACCCCTTGATGTCAAGGCCCAAGGAGCCCATCTCCGTCGCCCACCCGTTCACGATGGACTGCGCCTGCTCTCGGGTCTGAGGACTCCCGGTCGCCGCCGCCAGCAATCTCTCCACCCGCTCATACGCTTCCTGGGTCAGTTGCTGCACCCTGGGGAGAAGAGCCTTCGCCTCGGCATAGGTGAAGATGCGTTTTTCAGTTTGCGTTTCGCTCACTGGACTTCCTTGAGAACGATGGAACGGTAGTGGGTTGGATGCGCCGTGACTCCGAGCGAGCCCAAGGCGGCGGTCGGCGCACCTGTTCGCTGCCGCTTTGGGACGCCCAGACGGCTTTTGTGGACCCTAGGCGACGGTGACACCCTCGCACAAATAGACGTCCTGAATCGCGTTCAGGAGCTTCACACCCTCGGCCAGCGGCCGTTGGAACGCCTTGCGCCCGGAGATGAGGCCCATGCCGCCCGCCCGCTTGTTGATGACCGCGGTTCTCACCGCCTCCGCGAAATCGTTATCCCCGGAAGCGCCTCCCGAGTTGATCAGGCCGGCACGACCCATATAACAGTTGGCCAGTTGATAGCGGGTGAGGTCAATGGGGTGATCGGTCGAGAGTTCGGTGTAGACCCGCTTGTCGGTCTTTCCGTACGGGTTCTCTTTTGAGTTCAGGACTTCGTAGCCGCCATTGTTCTCCGGCAATTTCTGCTTGATGATGTCCGCCTCGATGGTGACTCCGAGGTGATTTGCCTGGCCCGAGAGATCGGCGGCAAGGTGGTAGTCCTTGTCCTTTTTGAAGGCAGGGTTTCGCAGGTAGCACCACAAGATCGTGGCCAGGCCCATTTCGTGGGCCACCTTGAAGGCCTCGCTCACTTCGACGATCTGCCGTGAAGAATTGTCCGAGCCGAAGTAGATGGTGGCCCCCACCGCGGTGGCGCCCATGTCCCGCGCCTGTTTGATCTGCGCGAAGAAGATCTGATCGAACTTGTTCGGATAGGTCAGGAACTCGTTGTGGTTGAACTTCAGGATAAAGGGGATCTTGTGCGCGTACTTGCGGGCGCACGAGCCGAGAACACCCAGGGTCGAGGCCACTGCGTTGCACCCTCCCTCGATGGCGAGTTTCACGATGTTCTCGGAATCGAAATAGTCGGGGTTCTTGGCGAAAGAGGAACCAGCCGAGTGCTCGATCCCCTGGTCGACCGGGAGAATGGAGAGATACCCCGTTCCCGCAAGTCGGCCGGTGTTGAACATGTCCTGGAGGGAGCGGAGAACCGGGACCGGGCGGTCAGAGCCCAGGTGCATCCGGGAAACCCAGTCAGGGCCCGGCAGGTGAAGGCGTTTTTTCGCAACCGTCCCGCACTTGTGGTCGAGGAGCGTTCGGGCGTCCTTGCCCAGGGACTTTTCGATAGCTTGAAGATTCGTCATTGTTCGTGGCCCGTCTTCGTGAGAAGTTAGCGGAAACTGGAATCGCCCAGTCGGATTCTAGTGTTTGCCGAGTCCGGTTTGCCTCCACCTTCGGACCGAACGCGAACCCTGGCGCATAGACTCCAGGTTTCAATGAGTTCGCTCCGGTTCGTGACGGTGCTGGTTATTCTCTCAGGATTCTCAGGAATTCTGGCCCTGCCCCGGCTCGTCAGCCGGAGTCCTTCATCTTTGGCCAGCCTAGCTCTCGGCACTGACGATGCGTTCGCGGTCTCAGGGCTCGAACCGCGGGAGAACCAGATTGGAGGCGGGGCTCTTCGCTGGCTGCGTCCGAAGGCAGCGTTCCGGTTCGACGGTGTGGGCCCGGGCTTCGTCGACATCGACCTCGTGGTGCGCGGTCACCGGACGGAATTGACTCTGGTCGCCAATGGCGCGAGAGTCGGAAGTCTTCTGCCCGGTCAGGGCCACTTTGCTTCAAGGATCCGGCTCACCGGTGGGTCGATGGTCCTTGGGATCGAGACCGATGGCTTCGCCGCCGCCGGGCGCACGCTGGGTACGCAGATCGTTTCCCTGCGCGTCCAGCCAGGTCAAATGGATGAATCGGGCCCCGGAGGCGTTCCGATGCGGCTCTGGCTGACCCTGGCCGCTCTCTTCCTGGTATCGGTTCTGGCGCAGGTGCTTTCGGGTCTGAGTCTCGGGGTGTGCCTCTTGCCGTCGGTGGCGCTTCTGCTGATGCTTCTGCCCGCTGGCCTGTGGCGGTCGAGCTGGCTCTTCGAGTGTGCCACGCTCCTTGGACTTCTGACCGTGCTGTCGGCTTGGCTCGCCCGGCACAGTCGGGGCGACAAGGCGGCGCGGGGATGGCTGCAGGTCGCCTTGTTCCTGTCTCTCACCATTCACGGCGTGCTCCCTCCGTCGCCCTTGGTGATTCAAAGCGATGTGCAGCTTCACGGCAACAAGCTGGCCGAGGTGGCGCGAGGAAACTGGTTTCCCACCAGTAGAACCGATCACAAGCCGCCCTATGAAATCCCATATGGCTTCAGTTTCTACGGCGTGCTCACCCCATGGGGGTCGACCGACGTGGCGAATGTTCGGGTGGTTCGCGAGGGCGCCGCGGCTTTCGCCTCTCTCTCCGCTTTGGCCCTGGCCTGGGCGCTTGGTCGAGTGTCCGCCAGTCTGGCCGCGGCCTCGCTGGTCCTCTGGGCGACGGCTCCGGTCAACATCAAGACGATGGGGTTTGGAAACCTTTCCAACGTCTTTGCTCAGGCCATCTTCGTCCTGTTCCTGGTGGCGGCCGGGCTCATGCCGAGAGGATGGAAAAGGGCGGCGCTCCTCACGTCGCTTGTGGCCCTGTCGGCGACGGCCCATCTCTCGTCCTTCATCGTCCTTTTCACTCTGCTTCTGGCGACCTTCCTGTTCCCTCAGGACCGGAACAGCCCGGCCTTCAAGCCTTTGTTCGCCGGGCTTGCCATGGCGGCCTCGTACTATGCGTCCTTTTTTCCGATGATCCTCAAACAGCTGCCCCGGCTCCTCGGCGAACGGGGGGGAAGTGCTGGCGTTTTCGATCCGTGGAGGTTGCCCAACCAGATCCTGGATGGGGCGGGTTGGCCGCTCGTCTCCTTGATCGCCCTCTCCATGTTCACCGGAAAAGTCCGAGACGCCCTCACCCTTGGCCGAAGCCTGGCTCTCACCGGATTCCTTCTGGCCATCGCCGCTCTGGTATCTCCGGTCGAGGTCAGATATTTGCTCGCCCTTGTTCCTCTTCTCGCCACGGTCGGCGCCTCGGTGTTCGCCGAGGGCGAATTCCAGGCCTTCCCGCGCCAGGGCCTGACCGCGGTGGTCGATCTACCCGGGCTGCGGCTGCTGAGCTCCCGTCTCGTGACCCAACCTCTGGCCGCGTTTTTCCTGGCTGCCGCCCTGGTCAACGGCGCCCTTGTGCTCCTCGATTTCATCCCGGTGTCAAGGTGAATACGGTCGACTGCTACACTCTTCCTTTCCAATAACTTATGGAGTACATCTGCAAAGTTGGGACTCCCTCGGGAGAAATCCTTGAGCGGAACTTTGATGCCCCAAACGAAGAGGCCCTGAAGACGGACCTTCTGCGCCAGGGTCTCTTTCTGTTCTCGCATCGGAGGGTGAGTCGGGGATTTTCTTTTGGTTCGCCCCGAATCAAGGCCGAGAATCTACAGCTCTTTGGACAGGAACTGGCGGCCCTCCTGAAGGCCGGTTTGCCCCTCGCACAATCGATGGATCTGATGGTGGAGCGGCAAAGGGATCCTGCCTTCAAGCGTTCCCTTGGCGTGGTTCGCGATCGAGTCAAGTCCGGGGCGGCGCTCTCTGAGTCGTTCCGGCAGGAAGGCGCCTTGTATCCGCCGATGTTTTCAGCCAGCCTGATCGCGGGCGAGCGAAGCGGCAATCTCGAGGGTGTGCTCCGCCGCTTCGTGTCCTACGTCAAGTTGAACCAAACGATCAAGAAGAAGGCCATCTCGGCGTCGGTCTACCCGATGGTTCTCTTCTCCGCCATGTTTGGGCTTATGTATGTGATGCTGACCCAGGTCCTTCCCCAGTTCACGGGCTTCTACGCCAGCCTGGGGGCTGAACTGCCTCTGCCGACGAGGATCCTGCTCGGAGTTTCCGACTACGTTCGCGAGTGGAGCCTGGTCACGATCGCTCTCCTCATCGCCTTCGGCCTTGGGCTGATGACGTGGCTGCAAACACAAGCAAATCGAGAACGATTCGACGGCTGGGTCCTGAATATCCCCTTCTTCGGCGCGCTCATGCGCACCTATTCCACCAGCCAGCTGTCCCGCAGCCTTTCGACCCTGCTTTCTGGAGGCCTGCCCCTCGTCCAGGCGCTGGGAGTCGCCGCCGCGTCGGTGGGGAACCGAGCCATCGCTGCCTCGGCGGCGGCGGCCGTGCCCCAGATCCAGGAAGGGAAGAGCCTGTCTCTCGCCCTGGAGACGACCGGCCACATCGAGCCGCTTACCATCGAAATGATCCGGGTGGGCGAGAACACCGGCGCCCTGGGAGAGATGCTCAACCAGGTCGCGGACTTCTATGACGAGGATCTGGATGTCAAGGTCCAGACGATCCTGGCGCTGGTTGAACCGGTGCTCCTGATCTTCATGGCCGTGGTTATCGGCGCCATGGTGCTGGCTTTGTACCTGCCGATGTTCCAGGCCTTCTCCGCGATTCAGTCTCGGGTGGGACAGTAGTAGGTCAATGGCTGTGCTCGCTGAAGAAGGCAGGCCCGCCTCGATGGCCGTGCTCTCCGCCGCCAAGGAAGAGGCTCTTGCCCGCTCGATGGCAGACCGGCTCGGTCTTCAGTTTCTGGATGTCACCTCCTTCGCGCCCGACCCTCAGATCCTGCAAAGCGTGCCCGTGGACCTGATGTTCAGGTACAACTTCCTGCCCTACCGGGAGGAGCGTGGCCGCCTGGTTCTGGTCATGGCCGATCCGTCCGACCTCACCGTCCTGGACGATCTGGCCATACTGCTCGGGCGAAGAATCCAGGCCGCGGTGGGAACTCCGTCCGCCATCGGCGAGGCGCTGAAGAGGGGCCAGGGATCGCAAAGAGTTCTTGAGCAGGCCTCCGAATCGCTGGTCATGCAGATCGTGCGGGAGGGTGACGAGGGCGAGATTCTCTCCGTCGACTCGATTCAGGCCAAGGACAAGTCGCCCATCGTGCGTCTGGTCGACTCGGCTCTTTTCGATTCCTTGTCGCGGCGGGCCTCGGATATTCATATCGAGACCAGGGACAACGAGGTTCAGATCAAGTACCGGATCGACGGCGTCCTTCAACTCGCCATGAAGCCGATTGCCAAGGAGCATCACGCCGAGATCATCAGCCGCATCAAGGTCATGGCCGAGTTGGATATCGCCGAGAAGCGCGTGCCCCAAGATGGGCGGTTCCGGGTTCGGTTGGGGGGGAGGCAGATCGATTTCCGGGTCTCGATCATGCCCTCCGTCCACGGCGAAGACGCGGTCATCCGTATTCTTGATAAGGAGAATCTCTCCAAGCAGTTCTCGTCCCTGCGCCTCGACATTGTGGGCTTCGAAGCGAGAGAACTCACCCGGTTTCGCCGCTTCATCCGTGAGCCCTATGGCATGGTTCTGGTCACCGGCCCCACCGGTTCGGGTAAGACCACCACTCTTTACGCCGCGCTCTCAGAGATCAGGAGCGACGAAGACAAAATCATTACCATTGAGGATCCGGTCGAGTACCAGTTGCGGGGCGTCACTCAGATTCCGGTGAACGAAAAGAAGGGTCTGACCTTTGCGCGCGGCCTCCGGTCGATTCTGCGTCACGACCCCGACAAGATCATGGTGGGGGAAATCCGCGACCCGGAGACCGCGGACATTGCCATCCAGTCAGCCCTGACCGGTCATCTGGTCTTCACCACTGTCCACGCGAACAACGTGATCGATGTCCTCGGGCGATTCCTCAACATGAAGATCGAGCCCTACAACTTCGTCTCCGCCTTGAACTGCGTTCTGGCTCAGAGGCTCGTGCGAACCATCTGTGAACACTGCAAGCGGCCCCTGCACGCGTCCGAAGCGCTGCTGATCGAGTCCGGCCTCGATCCGGTCCAATATGCGGAGCACACCTTCTACGAGGGCGCCGGCTGTCTCGAGTGCGGGGGCACCGGCTTCAAGGGGCGTACCGCGATCTGCGAACTTCTCGACGTGTCCGACCATGTGCGTGAACTCATTCTGGCCCGGCGTCCGGCTTCGGAGATCAAGCGCGCGGCTCGGGACGAGGGGATGACGTTCCTCCGTGACTCGGCCCTCCATCGTGTCTATGCCGGGATCACCACACTGCAGGAGATCAACAAGGTGACGTTCGTGGAGGTGGTGTGATCCAAGCGCCTCCCTCCCGCTCACGGTCGTTGGGGGAGAGGATGCGTGGTTTCTTCCTGGATCCATCAGGGGCCGAGATCGCCTTGGAGTTTTCGTCCGTCGCTCTGCTCGGCGCCCGCGTGGAGTTGAAGCGAGGCACGGTCGCGCTGCGCGCGATTGCCAGTGAAGCCCTGAGTGAGGGTACGTTCTCGCCGACCCTGGAGGATCCGGGTTTCGTGGCCAAAGAGGAAATGCGGGACGCGGTGAAGCGGGTGCTGGTCAAGATCGGCGCCACGTCGGGAACTCGGGCGGCTCTGGTCGTTCCCGATGTGGTGGCGCGATTCCGCCTGTTCACTCCGGACGAGGTCAAATCCGATCTCCGGAACCGGGATGCGGTGATCGCGTTTCGGATGCAGAAGCTCCTGCCCTTCGCTCCCGCCGACACGCGCGTGATCTCGGCCTGGCCGCGGTCCTCGACCGAACCCGTTCTCGGGATCGGCTTTTCCGCTGCGGTGTTGGGCGCCTACGAGCAAGTGGGTCAGGCCTTCGGACTCGACGTCGGATCGGTGGAGACCTCCTCCATGGCTCTCCTTCGCGGCCTGGCGGTCGATGGTGACGCGCTTCTCGTCCGGCACGATCCGGCATGGCTGACCGTGACCCTGGTCCGAAACGGCTGGCCCATCTCGATTCGGACGCTGGATGCGACCGTGGCTTCAAAACGGGAAGAGGTTCGAACGGAACTGGCGTCCACGGCGGTGTTCTGGCGAGATCGTCTCCGCGGCGACCGGCTGGCCGCCGCCTTCGTCCATGCCTCCGATCTCCGGTTTGAGGCGCTCAGCGCCGATCTGGCCTCGGAGTTCGGCTGCGTCGCGCAGCGAGCCCAGCCGCCTTCGCGCCTGATGGTCCCCGGCCTCCCGACCGCGATGGAAAGATCCGCGGCCCCCGCGCTCGCCCTCCTGGGGGCCGGATAGTGCTCACCGCCTCGACGAATCTCGCCCTCCGGCCTTTCCGAAACGAAAGATTGCCCTGGCTTCTGGCCGGGCTGCTCTCGATCGCGGCTCTCGTCACCACATTCGTTCATGGCCGATTCGTCTCCAGACTGCTTTCGAGGGACGAGGCCGGCACGGTGCGCGAGGTCAGAGAGAACGACGCGCGGATCGCCGAGTTGGAGGCCCGCCTGTCCAGTGAACCTCCTATCAAGATCGAGCCCTCCGAACTGATACGCCTTCGGGCCTTCAAGGAATTGGTGGATCGTAGGATTTTCCCTTGGCGCCGCCTTTTGTCGGAGCTCGAGACGACGCTTTCTAATGACGTGCGGCTCACCCGGATCTCGCCCTTCGCCGCCAAGGACGGGAGCGGAATGCTGGTTGAGCTGGCCGGGGAAGCGCGAACGAAGGATGCGGCCTTTTCTCTGGCCGAAGGACTCGATGCCTCGCCGGCTTTTTCAAGGGCGGCGTTGAGATCCTTGTCCGAAAACGACGACGTGGTCGAATTCGACATCGAGGTTCTCTTC